>DATAFT010000004.1:0-9148 GCA_036257295.1 Thermoanaerobaculia bacterium | reverse complement strand
CTCGACATCTGCGTCCTCTCCGAGCGACCGATCGCGCGAGCCGAGATCATCCTCGCGGCGCGGGTCGTCGGCGGGCTGCCGATGCTCGACCGCGGCGAGGCGGACGACAAGATCGTCGCCGTTCTCCACCAGGACCTCTTGTGGGGAGGGGTCCGCGAGCTCGCCGACCTGCCGGGCGCCCTGATCGACCGGCTGCGCCACTACTTCACGTCCTACAAGGCGCTGCCGGGCAGGGAGAACGTCGTCTCGATCGGGGAGGCCTACGGTCGGGAGCATGCCGAGAGGGTGATCCGCGCCGCGATCGCCGACTACGGAGCATTCTTCGCCGACGCGACGGATATGGCGGCGGAGTAGAGCGCGATGCTCGAGAACGCCGCCATCGCCGATCTGCTCGACGAGGTCGCCGACCTGCTCGAGCTCAAGAAGAGTGACAGCTTCCGCATCCGCGCCTACGGCAACGCGGCGCGCTCGGTGCGCACTCTCGGCGTGCGGATCGCCGACCTGGTCGAGCGCGGCGCCGACCTCAAGCAGATCCCCGGGATCGGCGCGACCATCGCCGACGAGATCCGCCAGATGCTCGCGACCGGCACCACCGAGCGCCGCGAGAAGCTGCGCGAAGGCGTGCCGCCGGGGCTGCTCGAGCTCCTGCGCCTGCCCGGCATCGGGCCGCGCAAGGCCTGGGATCTCTGGACCAAGGCGCAGATCGGATCGATCGCCGATCTGAGGGCGGCGGTCGACTCGCAGCGCATCCGCGCGCTGCCGGGGATGGGCGAGAAGACCGAGGAGAGCCTGCGCAAGGCGCTCGCGAACGTGGCGCCGGCGGAGTCGGCGCGTCTCTTCTTCAAGGATGCCCGCGCTCACCTGGAGGCGATCGGCCGGCACCTCGACGGGATCGACGCGATCGTGCGCTGGGAGGCGGCCGGCAGCTACCGCCGCCGCCGCGAGACCATCGGCGATCTGGACATCCTGATCGAGACCAAGGACAACGCCGCCACCGCCGCGGCGATCCTCGCCTACGCCGGCATCAAGGAAGTCCTCGGCCGCGGCGAGGGCGGAGTGCGGGTGAAGCTCGCCGACGGCCTCCAGGTCGACTTCCGCTTCGTCGAGGCGGCGGCCTTCGGCGCGGCGCAGATGTACTTCACCGGCTCGAAGGCGCACAACATCGAGCTGCGCCAGCGCGCGATGAAGCGCAAGTGGAAGCTCAGCGAGTACGGTCTGTTCGACGCGGACGAGAAGCGGCTGGCAGGCAAGACCGAGCAGTCGGTGTACAAGAAGCTCGGGCTGCCGTGGATCGCGCCCGAGCTGCGCGAGGCGGACGGCGAGATCGCCGCGGCCGAGAAAGGCGAGCTGCCGGAGCTGATCGCGCTCGCCGATCTGCGCGGCGACCTCCACGCCCACACCACCGCGTCGGACGGCCGGAACACGATCGAGCAGATGGCCGAGGCCGCCCGCGCGCGCGGGTACTCCTATCTCGCCATCACCGACCACTCCAAATCGCTGCGCATCGCCAACGGTCTCGACGAGGAACGGATGCGTGAGCACGCTGCCCGAATCCGCGAAGTCGGCGCCGGTTTCGACGGTTTCTGGCTGCTCGCCGGCATCGAGGTCGACATCCTCGCCGACGGCGCCATCGATCTCGACACCGAAGTGCTCGGCGAGCTCGACTGGGTGGTGGCGAGCCTTCACTCCGCGCTCGATCTCGAGCAGAAGGCCATGACCGAGCGGGTGCTCGCCGCGATCCGCAGCGGAGTCGTCGACTGCATCGGACATCCGTTCGCGCGCCGCCTCGATCGCCGCGGGCCCGTCAAGCTCGACTTCGAGCGCGTGGTCGAAGCGTGCGTCGAACACGGAGTGGCGCTCGAGATCAATGGCCAGCCGCACCGACTCGACCTGCCGTGGAACTGCGCCAAGGCGGCGCGCGCCGCCGGCGTCAAGCTGGTGCTCTCGACCGACGCGCACCGCATCGGGGAGCTCGACTACATGGAGTACGCCGTGGGCGAGGCGAGGCGAGGGTGGGTCGAGAAGAAGGACGTGCTCAACACCATGGCGCCGGCCGAGCTGAAGCGATTCCTGAAGCGTCGGCGCGCCTAGACCGATGACCAAGAAGGAAGCGCGGAAGCGCCTCGAGATGCTGCGCGAGGAGATCGCTCAGCACGATCACCGCTACTACGTTCTCGACGACCCGATCATCTCCGACGCCGAGTTCGACCAGCTCGAGCGCGAGCTGCTCGCCATCGAAGCGCAGCATCCCGACCTGGTGACGCCCGACAGCCCGTCTCAGCGCGTGGGCGGGCCGCCGCGCGCGGAGCTCGGCACGGTGCGGCACGAAACGCCGATGCGCAGCCTCGACTCCCTGATGGACGAGGCCGACGTGCGCCGCTTCTACGAGCGCTGCGTCCGCGAGCTCGGCCGCGAGTCGATACCGCTGGTCGGCGAGCCCAAGTACGACGGCCTCTCGGTCGAGCTGGTGTACGAGGACGGCGAGCTCCGGGTCGCCTCCACCCGCGGCGACGGGGTCGTCGGCGAGGACGTCACCGAAAACGTCAAGACCATTCGCGAGGTGCCGTTGCGACTGAGGGGAGACGGCGGGCCCATCCCCGGTCGGGGCGGGGGGGGCAACCGCGTGCCCAGGCACGTGGTGACGCGGGCCGAGGTCTACATCCCGATCCAGCAGTTCGAGGCCTTCAATCGCCGTCGCGAGGAGGCCGGCGAGAAGACGTTCGCCAACCCCCGGAACATGGCGGCGGGAAGCCTGCGGATGCTCGACGCCAAGATCACGGCGTCGCGGCCGCTGCGCATCTTCTTCTGGGAGCTGGCGCCGAGCTCGACCGAGCGTCCGGACACCCAGTGGGAGTCCCTGCAGTGGATGAGGAGCTGGGGCCTCCAGATCAACGACCGCGCGACGCGACTCGACGATCTCGACGCCGCCATCGAATGGTTCGCCAAGATCGGCGCCGAGCGCGACTCGCTCAAGTACGAGATCGACGGCTGCGTCTTCAAGGTGGACTCGCTCGCCGACCAGGCCGAGCTCGGCATCAAGTCGAACAGCCCGCGCTGGGCTGTGGCGTGGAAGTTCCCGTCGCGCCAGCGCACCACGCGCATCGTCGCGATCGAGGCGCTGGTCGGGCGCACCGGCGCGCTCACGCCGGTGGCGTCGCTCGAGCCGGTCGAGATCGGCGGCGTCACCGTGGCCAACGTGAGCCTCCACAACCAGGACGAGGTCGACCGCAAGGACATCCGCGTCGGCGACTGGGTGCTGGTCGAGCGCGCCGGCGACGTCATCCCCCACGTGGTGCAGGTGATCGTCGAGAAGCGCACCGGGCACGAGAAGAAGTACCGCCTGCCCGACCATTGCCCGGTGTGCGGCAGCGAAGCGATCAAGCCCGAAGGCGAGGCGATCACGCGCTGCGTCAACACCTCCTGCCCGGCGCAGGTCAAGGAGCGCATCCGCCACTTCGGCAGTCGCGGCGCCATGGACATCGACGGCCTCGGCGACAAGCTGGTCGATCAGCTGGTCGCGCGCGGCCTGGTGCGCGACGTCGCCGATCTCTACGACCTGACGGTCGAGACCCTGGTCGAGCTCGAGCGGCTCGCCGAGAAGAGCGCGCAGAACCTGGTCGACGCGATCGCGTCGAGCAAGCGCGACGTGACGCTGGGACGATTGCTCGGCGCGCTCGGCATTCCGGGCGTCGGGCGCGCGCTGGCGACCGAGCTGGCGGCGCACTTCGGCTCGCTCGATGCGCTGGAGGCGGCGAGCGAGGAGACTCTGCTCGAGATGGAAGGGATCGGGCCCACGCTCGCCACCGGCATTCACGCCTGGTTCGCCGACGAGCACAACCGCGATCTGCTGGGCAAGCTACGCGAGCGCGCGGTGGCGCCCAAGCCGGAGGCCCGAGCCGCGGCGGCGGCGACCGGGCCGCTCGCGGGCAAGTCGCTGGTCGTGACGGGAACGCTCGAGACCATGAGCCGCGAGGACGCCGAGGAGGCGATCCGTGCTGCGGGCGGCCGCGCCACCGGCGGCGTGTCGAAGTCGACCGACTACCTGGTCGCGGGGGCGTCGCCCGGCGCGAGCAAGATGAAGGCGGCCGCCAAGCACGGCACCAAGGTGATCGAGGAGAACGAGCTACTGGGGCTGCTGGGGAAGCGGTAGCTCGGTCGGATCGGTCCGGAGCGGATAAGGTCGGGGCAGGGCCGCCGGCGAGCGGGCGAACATGTTCAGGAAACAGCTACTCGATACCACCCGGGGCCGCATCGTGAGCCTGCTCCAGCGCGGCGGCCTGACGGCGCACGACATCGCGGCCAGCCTCGAGCTCACCCCCACCGCGATCCGCGCCCAGCTGACGGCGATGGAGCGCGACGGCCTGGTGCAGCGCGCCGGCCGGCGGTCCGGGGCCACGCGCCCCGCCAACGTGTTCGAGCTCACGCCCGAGGTCGAGCAGCTCTTGTCTCGCGCCTACATTCCATTTCTGACCGAGCTGGTCGGAGTCTTCTCCGCGGGGTTGCCATCGGGTCAGCTCGACGACCTGATGCGCGCCGCTGGCCGCAGTCTCGCCGCCGGGATGTCCCGCCCAACCGGCAATCTCGAGGCGCGCGTGGCGGCCGCCAGCGCGCTGCTCAACGAGCAGCTCGGCGCGCTGACACGCGTCGAGAAGAACGGCCGGTTCGTGATCAAGGGCGTGTCGTGTCCGCTGGCCGCACTGACCGGCAAACATCCAGGAGTGTGCCTCGCGATCGAGAGCCTGGTCGCGGAGATCGTCGGGGCGTCGGTCAAGGAGTGCTGCAACCGCGGCAGCCATCCCGCCTGCTGCTTCGAGATCGGAAACCGCCGCCGCCGCTAGCGGCAGACGTCACAGCGACTTCAAGAACTCGACGAGGTCCTCCTTCTCCTGTGGAGTGAGGTCCAGCGGGAGCGCTTCCACGTAGTGATCGACCACTGCCTCGAGGTCGGCCGCGCTGCCGTCGTGGAAGTACGGTGGATGCTGCCACAGCGCGCGCAGAGGGGTGGCGCGGTACTGCCCCGTCGCGCTGCGGTCGGCGTACGCCGAATCGGCGTCGACTTCGTCGGTGTCGTGCAACAGCGGCTGGTCCGGGTTGGGCCCGTTTGCCACGTCGGTGTAGGTCGGCGCTGGATGGCAGCTCGCGCAGGCGGCTGCGAACACCTCGCTGCCGCGGTCCGCGGCAGGGTGATTGAAGCTCCCCTTCGGTGGCTTCGGCGCCTTGAGGCTCAGTTGATAGGCAAGGAGCGCGGGCAGCAGCGGTGTCACCAGATCCGGCTCCTGCTCGATCTCGATTTCGGGCTCGAGTCGATCGTCCGCGAAGTTGCCCTGGCCTCCCATCTGCGACACGGCGACGTAGCTGTTCCAGTACGAGATCAGCCCGTCCCCGGTGTAGGTCTCCCAAATCACGTTCTTGAGGCCGTAAGCAGGTGGGATGAGGACCGGGATCGGAGGATCGTTGAGGAACAGCACGTTGGTACCGTCGAAGGCGTGATGGCGGGGGTCGTACTTCCCCGGGCCCCAGTCGTCGAGCAGGTCCTTCGTGCCCTCGTCGAAGAACGGCGACAGGCTCAGAATCCTTCCCGGGTCGAGGTCGCGGTTGGGCCAGCCGTCCAACCGGTGGCCGACGCCCGTTCCGAACGAGTCGTCGACCGTCGAGTGACATAGAGCGCAGGTGACGCCGACGCTGGTGAGCACGCCGTCCTCGACGTTGCCGACCACGCCGACGACGGAGTCGAGGCGAATCAACTCGACGGTGACCGCCGGATCGTCCAACCCGACGCCGTTGGCAATGGCGTCGAGAACTTCGGGCGGGAGCGCCTCGACGTCCAGCTTGAGGCCGACGTCGAGCGCGGTTAGGGGATCGACCACATCGGGGATCACCTCGTGCATGCGCAGCACGTCGGTCCAGAGCTGCTCGTCGCCGAAGGTTTCGAACCGGAAGATGGCGCGTCCGTTGGGCAATGCGGCGTCGATCCGCGGTCCGAATGCGGCCAGCCCCAGGATCAGCGCGACAAGCAAGACAATGGAGACCGCCGCTCCGATCTTCGAAGCCGAGGCGTTCAGTTGCTTCATGGCCGATATCCTCTGGGTCGTAGCCTTGGGTGAATGGCGGATAAGAAAGATCTAACTTTCCTATCTTGCGCCCGACCGGCGCGAAATCACCTCCTGCCTTTGCCTGTATTCCGCTGGGAGTCTTCCCCGCACCGGCGACCATGCGGACCGCACTAGGGTGATCGCCAAGGGAGACCCCGAACGTCTACTCGACGCGCGTGAAGGACGCAGGCTCTGCGGTCACTAGGTGTGCGTTGTCAGAGACGTCACTAGGTGTGCGTTGTCGGAGATATCGTAGAGACCAACGAACGACTGTGGAGGCCACCGAGTGAGATCTCGCCGCCTGCTCGCGCTACTGACGATCACCGCCGCTGTCGCGGCGGCAGTTCCCACGACTCTCCGCGCCGAGGCCAAAGCGGCCGACGCCGGCGCAACCGCGGTCTCGCCGGTCAACTGGCCGCAGTTCCGCGGTCCGGGGGCCCTTCCAGTGAGCGATAACCCGAAGCTGCCGAAGACCTGGTCGGCGACCGAGAACGTCGAGTGGGTCGCCGAGATCCCGGGCATGGGCTGGTCGTCGCCGATCGTGTGGGGGGGCAAGGTATTCCTCACCACGGCGAGCGCGCCCGACATGAAGCAGCCCTCGCTCGGCACCGACTTCTCCAACGAGTACATCGCCGAGTTGCAGAAGCAGGGCGTCTCCGAGGAGGAGCTGGAAAAGAAGATCTACGAGCGCGACATGGAGATGCCCGACCAGATCAAGCTCAGCTATCGACTGGTCTGCGTCGATCTCGAGAGCGGCAAGACGGTTTGGGATCGCGAGTTCCACGCCGGCAATCCACCGGTCGGCCGCCATCGCAAGAACAGCTTCACCTCGGAGACGCCGGTCACCGACGGCAAGGCGGTCTACGTCTACGTCGCGCACCTCGGCCTCTGGGCGTTCGACTTCGCCGGCAAGCAGCTCTGGCACACCCCGCTCGAGCCGCACCAGGTCTATCTCGACTTCGGCGGCGGCACCTCGCCGGCGCTGTGGAAGGACCGCCTCTTCGTCCTGAGCGACAACGAGGACAAGAGCTTCATCGCCGCGTTCGACACCGCGACCGGCAAGGAGCTGTGGCGCGCCGACCGCACCACGTTGGCCGAAGAGGGGCGTCGATCCGGCTGGGCGACGCCGTTCGTCTGGAACAACGAGCTGCGGACCGAAGTGGTCGCGGTCGGGACCGGCTTCGCGGTGAGCTACGACCTCGACGGCAAGGAGCTGTGGCGGCTGCCGATCCAGTCGCAGATCGCGATCGCGAGCCCGTTCGCGTGGCAGGGCACGCTCTACATCAGCGCAGGAGCGGGCCCTATGCCGGTCAAGCCATTGGCCGCGATCGCCGCGGGCGCGAGCGGAACGATCGAGCTGCCCGCGGAACCCGGCCCGGGCAAGGACAAGCTGCTCTGGTACGACAAGACCGCGGGCGGCTCCTATCTACCGACGCCGGTGGCCTACGACGGCGTGATCTACGTCCTCAACGAGAAGGGGATCCTCGCCACCCACGACGCGGCGACGGGCAAGCAGATCTACAAGTCGCGCATCCATGCCGAGGCGCGCAACTTCACGGCTTCGCCTTGGGCTTACGGCGACGCGGTCTTCATGATCAACGAAGAAGGAACGACGTTCGTGATCGACGCCGGCAACGAGATGAAGGTGCTCGGCATCAACCGCCTCGGTGACGACGAGTTCGTCGAAGCGACGCCGGCCATCAGCGGCGATCGGTTGCTGATCCGGACCCAGAACAAGCTCTACTCGATCCGGCAGGCGCAGGCAGCGCGCTCGTGAGCGCGCCGCTCGCGGTAGCTCGGATCCTCGCCCGAGCCGCGCTGTGCGTCCTCGGCGCCCTAGGCACAGCCGCCATCGCGGGCGCCGGGGACGACCGTGAATCGACGGACGACCCTCCCATGGTCCTGCTCGAGCTCTTCACCTCGGAAGGCTGCTCGAGCTGCCCGCCGGCGGATCGACTGCTCGAAGATCTCAGCGGCGGCGAGCTGGCGAAAGGCGTCGAGATCGTGCCGCTCTCGTTTCACGTCGACTACTGGAATCACCTCGGCTGGCGTGATCCCTACTCGCGCGCCGAGTTCTCACGGCGACAGGAGAGCTATGCGGCAGTTCTGTCGTCCGACGTCTTCACGCCACAGCTCGTCGTCGACGGCGAGGCGCAGCTCGTCGGCAGCGACCGCCGCGAGGCACTGGCCGCTATCGGGCGCGCAGCCAAGCGCCCGAGGGCGTCGGTCGAGATGGCGCGCATCAACGATCCGCAGGCGCCGCCACGGAAGGCGGCCTGGAAGGTCGCGATCGACGCCAGCTCACTGGTGCAGCGCCCGGCCCTCACCTACCTCTTCGTCGCCGTCACCGAGGACGGGCTCGCGTCGAGCGTGGCGCGCGGCGAGAATGCCGGACGAACGCTGCGGCACGTCGGAGTGGTCCGCGCGCTGCGGCCGCTCGGACGCCTCTGGCTCGACGAGGACGGCAAGGCGACCCGAGACGTGACCCTCGATCTCGATCCGTCCTGGCAGGTCGATCGCCTCCACGTCGTGGCGTGGCTGGCCGACGGCCCGAACGGGCGCGTTGTCGGCAGCGTTCGCAATCGCTACTGATCGACGGACGCGCAAAGCGATCGGGACGGGGTGGTCGCGATGCGACGCTGCCGAGATCACGACGTACCTGCAGAGCCTGTGATCTCGAAGGCGCGGCTGGCCGCAGCGATCGTCGCGATCGCAGTCCTGACGTCGACAATCTGCGACCGGCCGGCGTTGGCCGGCCCCGTGGAAACGGCGACCCCGACCCCGACGCGGACCCTCACGCCGACGTCGACTCCGACCGCCACGCCGCCTCCCGAGGCGCGCATCGGGATCTACGCCAACGCCGCGGGCACCGACTGCGACCTGAACACGAATCTGTTCAATCCGTTCAACGTTTTCATTCTGGTCAAAGGTGCGCCCGGCCTCACCGCCGCCGATTTCAAGATCAGTAACCTCGGACCGAACATCCTCGAAGTCGTCCCATCGCGGACGCCCCATCCGGAAGCGACGGTGACCGGCAACCCGTCCACCACCGGCGC
>DATAFT010000545.1:0-4424 GCA_036257295.1 Thermoanaerobaculia bacterium | reverse complement strand
TCGCCGCGCACGCGGCGAGAGCGGCAACGAGAAGTCGAAATCTGCCGTTAGCGTTCATCGTCCGCGCCTCCGTCGTAGATCCGAGCACACTATCGCTCCTCGCTGCGCTTGCGCCATTTCCGGGACTCCTCGAGACGATCGTGCTCCTTGCGTCGCGACGCCACACGGCGTAGCTCCTCCTGCAGCGTGCGCCAGCTGGAAAGACGTTTCTCCTTGAGCGTGCCGTGCTCGACCGCGGCGCGTACGGCGCACTCGGGCTCGTTTTCGTGCCGGCAATCGCTGAACCGGCACTGGGCGGCCAGCGCCTCGACGTCGGAGAACGCCTCCTCGTCGCCGATCGCGACGGTCCAGAGCTGCACCTCGCGCACGCCGGGGTTGTCGACCAGCAGCGCCCCACTCGGCAGTCGCAGCAGTCGCCGGAAGCTGGTGGTGTGCTGGCCGCGCTGGTCGCTTTCGCGGACCTCTCCGGTGGCCTGCAGCTCCTCTCCGGCGAGCGCGTTCACCAGGGTCGACTTTCCCACGCCGGACGAGCCCAGGAGCGCCACGGTCCGGCCCGGCCGCAGCCAACCAGCGAGGCGATCGAGCCCGATGCGCGCCTTGCTCCCGACCGCGATCACCGTCGCGCCGGGCGCCACCTTGGAGGCCTCGGCCAGGCTCGCCTCGGGATCCGGCGACAGGTCGATCTTGTTGAGCACGATCACCGGCTCGGCGCCGCTCTGCCAGACCACCACCAGGAAGCGCTCGAGCCGGCGGAGGTTGAAGTCGGCGTCGAGACCCATCATCACGAACACGGTGTCGACGTTGGCGGCGACCACCTGCTCCTCGGCCTTGGCGCCGGGGACCTTGCGCGAGAGCTTGGTGCGTCGTGGGAGCACCGCTTCGATCCGCGCCCGATCGCTGCTACCCGCAGCCGGCGCATAGGCGACCCAGTCGCCGATCGCCGGGAAGCCGAGCTCGGTGCGCTCGAGCGCACGCTTGGCCACGGCCTCGATCTCGCTCGCCTCCTCCAGGCTCCACAGCGTGTAGGCGCCGCGATGCTGCACCGCGACCCGCCCAGCGCGCAGCCCGCGCGCCGCGTGCGCCGCCATCGACTCGGCAAGGTCGACGCCCCAACCGAGGTCTACCATCGGGGAGAGATCACTGGCAGGTCGACGCCCACTTCGCGAAGCTCGCTTCGGCTCCCTGGGTGTAGGCCGGGGTGAGCAGGTCTCGCCCCGAGACTTCGAATGGGCGGGTGAAGCGAACCTCGCGCTTCTCCTCGGGGTGGAAGCTCGAGATCACGCGTCGATGGCAGCGAATGCAGGCGCCTCGCAGCGTGGTGGCGGGCGCCGACATCTGCGACGGCATGCCGTCGACGAACCCGGTGCGCGCCATCGCGGTCTCGGCCAGCGACGCGTATCGAGGCTCGTCGGTCTCGTAGTTGCGTTGATACCGGATCGACAGGAAGTGAGCTTTCTCGTCGGCCTGCTCCATCTCGTTGCGATCGAGGTTGAGCTGGCCGTCGAACGAGTACTGCTGCCAGAACGCGATCTGCTCGGTGGGCAGGATCCGAAGATCCGAGTCGAGCACGTTGAAATAGAGCAGCAGCACCGAGATGACGTCCGGCACCTCGAGTGGGAGCCGGCCGAGGTTGTCGTAGGGCGTGTCGAGCAGATACTCGCGCACCCGGCGGCTCGCCTCTGGCGTCTTGCCGGTGAAGAACACGCGCAGCGTGAAGCGGCCGTGTAGGAGACGCGCATGGGCTTCTGGGGGCGGCAGCAGCTCGACCATCTCGGGATCGCGCGCCTCGATGCGTCGCGCGAGATCCTTGATTTCATCCACGCCGGCGAGAGCCGGCAGACGTCCGAGCGTCGCCGGCAAGCCCGCCGCCTGCTCCTTGGTGTAGCTCGAATCCCGCAGCAAGCCGACGATCTCGCAGCGCAGGGGCGCAATGGACGCGCCAGCGACCGTCGCTACGATCGGCGCGTCGAGCGCAAACGCCAGCTCCCACGCGGTCGAGTGGAGCATCAAACGCTCCTGCGCCGTCGCGGTGGAGAGCTTGGAGCGCAGGTCGGCCAACGCGGCCCGCAGCGCCTCGACCTTGGTGGGATCGAGAAGATCGCGATCGAGCCCTTGGGTCGCGCGCGTGACCAGGCCGAGGTAGTCGGTGGCGAACGGCAGCATGCAGGTCCCGCTGCGAAAATAGAACTCGCGAGGATCGGTGGGCGGCGCGTCGATGGTGCGGGCTCCAGCCGCCTTGCACAGCGCCGGGCTGGCGGCCACCATGACCGTCCCACCCTGAATCAGCTCCATGAGATGGCGGTGCTCGGCCGTGAGCGGCGTGCCCGCAGAAGCCGGTGACGATGGAGGAAGTGAAACGAGGGCGGCGGCGCAGGCACCGACGGCGAGCGTGTGACGGGCCGCGGCCGCGATCGGTGACGAGAACACCAAGCCTTTGACCACGCCCGGCCTACGCTATCATCCGTCCTTTCGCCGCAGCGCTCTGCATCCGACCAAGCCGAGACGTACGGGCAAGGAGACTTCGAGTGACGGGACCGCTTTCCGGAACGAAGGTGATCGAGATCGCGGGCATCGGGCCGGGACCCTTCTGCGCGATGATGCTGGCCGACATGGGCGCCGAGGTGGTGCGCATCGATCGGCGCAGCGCCGCTGGTGAAGGCTCGAAATTCGACGTCTTGAATCGCGGGCGCCGTTCGCTCGCGCTCGACCTGAAGAAGCAGGCGGCGGTCACCGCGATCCTGCGCATGGTCCGCCGTGCAGACGCTCTGATCGAGGGCTTCCGCCCCGGCGTCATGGAGCGCCTCGGACTGGGGCCCGACCTCTGTCTAGAGCGCAATCCACGCCTGGTCTACGGCCGCATGACCGGCTGGGGTCAGGAGGGACCGCTCGCGCAAGCAGCCGGTCACGACATCAACTACATCTCGCTCACCGGCGCGCTGCACGCGATCGGCCCCACCGGCGGCGGACCGGTGCCACCGCTCAACCTCATCGGTGATTTCGGCGGCGGCGGCATGCTGCTCGCGTTCGGCGTCGTCTGCGCCATGTTGGATGCCGCTCGATCGGGCAAGGGCCAGGTCGTCGACGCCGCGATGACCGACGGCTCGGCCGCTCTGATGGCCGCCGTCTACGGCATCAAGGCCCGCGGCGGATGGACCAACGAGCGGGGCGCCAATCTTCTCGACGGCGGCGCGCCGTTCTACGGCACGTATCAGTGCAAGGACGGCAAGTGGATCTCGGTCGGCTCGCTCGAGCCGCAGTTCTACGAGCTGCTGCGCGAGAAGGCGGGCATGGCGGAGCCCTCGGTCAACGATCGCTGGAGCAAAGACTCCTGGGCCGGCAACCGCACCAAGCTGGGCCAGATCTTCAAGACCAAGACGCAGGCCGAGTGGTGCGCCCTCATGGAGGGGAGCGACGTCTGCTTCGCGCCCATCCTCGACCTCGACGAGGCGCCGCGCCATCCCCACAACAAGCAGCGCCAGACCTTCGTCGACGTCGACGGCGTCACCCAGCCGGCTCCGGCACCGCGCTTCAGTCGCACGCCGGGCGCGGTGCAGGCGCCGCCGCCCAAGGCGGGAGAGCACAGCGAGGCGGTGCTTCGCGACTGGGGATTCTCGACGCAGGAGATCTCCGACCTACGCGCAGCCGAGGCGGTCTAGCACCTGGGCTCGGGCTTCAAGGACGAGATCGATGACCGCCACGGTCGAACCGGTCCTCCAACGCATCTCGATGTCGCCACTGGGCCGACTCCTCGGTTTCGAGCTGGTCGAGTGGGCTCCCGAGCGCGTCGTCATCAAGATGCCGTTTCGTGACGACATCTGCACGGTGGGCGACCTGGTGCACGGAGGCGCGATCTCCGCTCTGGCGGACACCACGGCGACCGCGGTGGCCTGGTCGGGCGTCGACCCCGCGAGCCCGCCGCAGCGCGGCACGACCGTGAGTCTGGCCGTCGATTTCATGGCCGGCGCGCGCGGGCGCGACCTGCTCGCCGAGGGGACGATCGCGCGGCGCGGTAAGTCGATCTGCTTTTGCAACGTCGCGGTGCGCAACAGCGAGGGCGAGCAGGTGGCGCAGGCGAGGGTGGTCTACAAGCTCGGTTGAGCGTCTACCTCAACTCGTAAGCGATGCACCAGATCCACAACCACCACGGAATCCCGCGGATCGATACCCTACTCTGCGGCGTCTACCTCTGCGCCTCGGTCGCCATCATGCTGTCACTTGCGCGCAGGTCACCGTTCCCTTCCGCTTTTCCGCCGGAGCGTCGCCGCTACTTCAGCTCGTAGGGTGGCTCGCTCTCGAGCAGCTCCGCCGCCTTCTCCGCCCACTTTCGCTGCGCGCCCGCCCTCCTGCCGTGTGACGTCTCGCCGTCGTACTGTGCCTGCAGGCGTTGCAGCTCGACCAGCGTCTCGCTGAAACGGTTCTGGGCT
>DATAFT010000489.1:0-5296 GCA_036257295.1 Thermoanaerobaculia bacterium | reverse complement strand
CTCTGCTGCGCGGTCGCCGCGGCGGTGCTCTCGGGCGCGCTGGTGGTCGGCGACTCGGTGCGCGGGAGCCTTCACGACCTCACGCTCGAACGGTTGGGATCGATCGACCTCGCGGTCCGTGCCCCCACGTTCTTCACCATGGATCTCGCGACCGGGGTGTGGAGCGAGCTCGCCGGCGAAGCTCACGTGGCTCCGCTGATCCTCCTCACCGGTAGCGCGCGCGACCCCGAGAGCGGCGCCGTGGCGTCGGGCGTGACCGTGAGCGGCGTCGACCGCCGGTTCTTCGACCTGTTCGCTGGAGGCGGCGCCGACAGCATCGACGAGGAAGGGAACCTGGTCGAAGCGGTGGCCGAGGCGCTGCTCGAGCGGCCGACGCCCGGCGTCGTGGTCAACCAAGCGCTGGCGACCGAGCTCGAGGTCGCCGCCGGCGACTCGATCCTGGTCGCCGTCGAGCGCCCAGGCGACGCGCCTCGCGAGACCCTCTACGGTTCGAGCGAGACCAGCGACGTGGTGCGCGAGCTGCGCGTCGAGGTGACGCGCGTGGTGCCCGATCGCGGGCTCGGGCGTTTCAGCCTGGCCACCGACCAGAGCCTGCCGTTCCTCGCTTTCCTCGACATCGCCGCCGCGCAGAAGGCGCTGGCGCAGGAGGGTCGTGCCAACACACTGGTGGTGGATCTGCCGAGCGGTGAAGGCGAGGAGACCGGCGATGAGGAGGGGGTCGAAGGGAAAGCAGAGGACGAGGGCGATGACGGCGAGGAGGGGCCAGAACGCGACGACACGGCGACGCTCTCCGCCGCACTGCAGCGGGCGATCACGCCACAGGACCTCGGGCTCGAGATCGAGAACGGTGACGGTTGGGTCGCGATCGAGAGCGGCGACTTCGTGATCGCGCCGCCGCTCGAAGGGGCGATCGCGAGCTGGGCGGCGTCGAACGAAGCCCCGGTGCTCTCGGTTTCGACCTACCTGGCCAACCGTCTCGAAGCCAACGGACGCGCGGTGCCCTACTCGGCGGTCGCGGCGCTCGACACCGCGGCGGCGGCGCCGTTCGGCGGTTTCGTTCTTCGCGGCGGCGGCGCGGCGCCGGCGCTCGCGGAGAACGAGGTCCTGGTCGACGACTGGGTGGCGGACGACCTCGGCATCGATGCCGGCGACGAAGTGGTCATGACCTACTTCGAGGTCGGCCCCAAGGAAGAGCTGCTCGAGCGACGTGAGACATTTCGTTGTCGCGGCGTCGTGAAACTGTCGAATCTCGCAGCGGACCCTGGCCTGACGCCGGACTTCCCCGGGATCTCCGGCGCGGACGACATGCGCGAGTGGGATCCACCGTTCCCAATCGATCTCGATTCGATCCGCCCGCGCGACGAGGCCTTCTGGGACGAGCATCGCGCCACCCCCAAGGCGTTCTTCGCGCCGTCGACCGCCAAGCTGTGGGCGACCCGCTTCGGCGCCACCACGTCGATGCGCATCGCGGTGCCGCCCGCGCAGGACGTCGAGGCCGACGAGGCCGGTGGCGGTGGGCGTGGCCGTGGCGAAGACGGCGATCTCACGGGGGCCCGTGATCTCACCGGCGTCCTGCGGGCGCGCGTCGACGCCGAGCTGCCGCGGGCGGCCGACCCGGTGGCACTCGGCTTCCGCTTCGATCCGGTGCGCGAGCGCGGGCTGGCTGCCTCGGCTGGCGCCACCGACTTCCGCTGGCTCTTCCTCGGCTTCAGCTCGTTCCTGATCGCGTCGGCGGCGATCCTGGTCGCGCTCTTCTTCACGCTCGGAATCGAACGGCGGGCGAGCGAGATCGGCCTGCTGCTCGCGGCCGGCTACCCGTTGCGCACCGTGCGGCGCCGGTTCCTGATCGAAGGCCTGGTGCTGGGAGCGATCGGCATCGCGATGGGTACCGCGGGAGCGGCGCTCTACGCCGGGCTGATGATCGCCGTGCTGCGCACCTGGTGGCGCGCCGCGGTCGGCACGCCGTTCCTCTACCTCCACCTGGAGCCACTCACGCTCGCCGCCGGCGCGCTCGCCGCCTTCGTGGTGGTGGCGCTCTCGATCGCGCTCTCGGTGCGGCGACTGGGTCGGCTCTCGGTGATCTCGCTGCTGCGCGGCGCCACCGCCAGCCCAATCGCTCGAGCGACTGACAAGCCGCCTCGATCGCGGTGGATCTGGCGAGTGGCCGCGCTGCTCGGCGTGGTGCTGCTCGGCGCCGGTGCCATGGCGGGGCTCGAATCCTCGCCGGCGGTCTTCTTCGCCGCCGGCGCCTCGTTACTGGTCGCGGGTCTTGCCTTCTTCGCCATACGCCTGCGCCAACCGCGGGGACATTTGCGCGCCGGCGCACGCTACCTGCCGATGGCGGCGCGCAACGCGACGCTCAACCCCGGCCGCAGTCTGCTGTCGGCAGCGCTGGTGGCTGCGGCGTCGTTCGTCATCGTCGCGGTCGCGGCCAACGGGTTCCGTTACGGCGAGGAAGTCGACGCGCTCGACTCGCCGGCGGGCGGCTACACCGTGGTCGCCGAATCGGCGGTGCCGCTGCACGTCGATCTCGGATCCGAGGCGGCGCCGTTCGAGCTGGGGTTGCAGCCCGCCGCGGGCGAGCTCCTCGCCTCGAGCGCGGTCGCCGCTTTTCGCGTCCTCCCCGGCGACGACGTGAGCTGTCTCAACCTCTATCAACCCGAGCGCCCGCGCATCCTCGGCGTGCCGCGCGAGCAGATCGAGCGCGGCGGCTTCCACTTCCAGAAGCTGGTCGAGGAGCGCGAGCTGCCGTGGACGCTGCTCGACGACGAGCTCGACGGCGGCGCCATCCCCGCCTTCGGCGACTTCGAGTCGATGACCTGGATCCTCAAGCTCGGGCTGGGCGAGGAGCTGGTGATCGAGAACGATCGCGGCGAGCCGATCCGGCTGCGGCTGGTCGGACTGCTCGAGAAGAGCCTGTTCCAGAGCGAGCTCCTCATCTCGGAGGAGAACTTCGAGCGCAACTTCCCGAGCCGCACCGGGCGCTCGTTCTTCCTGTTCGATCCGCCGCCGGGCCGCGATCGCGATCTGATCGGCGCGCTCGAGACCGGTCTCGACTCGTATGGGCTCGACGCGGCGACCACCAGCGAGCGCCTCGACCGCTACCAGGCCGTTTTCAACACCTACCTGGCGACGTTCCAGACCCTGGGCGGGCTGGGGTTGCTGCTCGGCACCGTGGGCCTCGCCGCGATCCTGCTGCGCAACGTCCTGGAGCGGCGTGGCGAGCTCGCCACTCTCCGCGCGCTCGGGTTCCCGCGCGCCAGCCTGGCCTGGCTGGTGCTGACCGAGAACACGCTGCTCCTCCTGGTCGGCCTCGCGATCGGCGCGGCGGCGGCATTGCTCGCGGTCTCACCGCACCTGCTCGCGGGCAATGCGGTGGTGCCCTGGCTCTCGCTGACCGTGACGCTGTTGCTGATCGTGGTGGTCGGAACGCTGGCCGCGGTCGCAGCGGTGCGTCGCGCTCTGGCCGCGCCGCTGCTGCCTGCGCTCAAGGGCGACTGAGGACCACGCTATCCGGGCTTGCCACGGCGCGCGATATAGAGCTTCAACGCTTCCTTCCGCAACACCTCGCGCGCATTGCCCATCTTGGAGAGGGTCTGCAGCTCCGTGACCGGTAGCGCCGGCAGGTGCTTGATCGCGAGCGGCGTCGGCGTCTTCGGGCTGCGCACGATGGCGATGCGGATGTCCTGGTTGCCCATCCACTTCTTGTTGTCGGCGACGCGCTTCATGATCGCGCTGTTGGTGTGGGGCGACTTGACCACCTCGAGCACCTCGCCCTCCTCGATGCGCGGGTGATTGAGGAGCGCGTTGAGCACCTCGGCGTTGTGATCGCGCATCAGGATCTGACGCTCCGCTCTCGAAGCCTTCATGGCCACTCGGGCCTTCTGCTGCGGGTTCATGGTCTTGAGCCGGAAGATCGGAGAGATCCCGACCTGCTCGCCCTGGTCGGCGCCGGCGTCGGCGAGAGCCTGCAGGCGCCGCTCGAGCTCGCGGGTCTTGAGCTCGGTCCAGCAGCGGAGCTGGAATGCCGCGCCGACGCCGTCGGGGCGCGGGAAGACCTGGATCGCCTCGGCTTCGAACCCGAAGCGGAAGCCGTTGGGCCCGGACGCGGTGCACTGGAAGCTCTGGTATTGCCGCGGTGGCTGCTCGGCGTCGACCGTCAGCATGAAGCCCTGGTTGCCTTCGGCCTCGTCGAAGAACTGTCCGATCTCTTCGGGCTCGTCGAACTCGATGAGGAGCGCCCCGGTCGCGGGCTGGAGCTCGACCCTCATGAAGCGGCGGCGGCGACCCCCCCCGCCCCAACCGGGGATGGGCCAGCGCCGCGCGGATAGTCGATGTAGTGCGCGGTGCGGTCGGCGACCTCTTTGCCGAGGAGCTTCTCGACCACGTAGAACGCCATGTCGATGCCGGCTGAGACGCCGGCCGACGAGATGACGCCGTCGTCGACCCAGCGCGCGCCGCGCACGACGGTCACGCCGCCGCCGAGCGCCTCGAGCTCGTCGAGCGCCGCCCAGTGTGTGGTGGCGCGCTTTCCTTCGAGCAGACCGGCCTTGGTGAGCAGGAGCGAGCCGGTGCACACCGACGTCACCTGTCTGGAGTCGCGCGCCACGCGGCGGATCCAATCGAGCGTCTCCTGATCGTTGACCAGGGCCCGCGTGCCGAAGCCGCCCGGCACGACCAGGAGGTCGATGCTCGGCGCGTCGGCGAACCCATGCTGCGGCACCACGCGCAGGCCACCGGTGGCGGTCACCGGCGCGGTCGTCTTCGCCACCGTGAACGGACGGAAGGGCGCGCCCTCGTCGGTGCGCAGGGCCTCGCGCCGCGGATCGACACGGGTGCGCGAGAACACCTCGAAGGGTCCGGCGAAGTCGAGCACCTCGACCTGGTCGAAGATCAGAATGCCCACGTTCCAGGGCTGTTGTTGCATGGCGCGAAGTATAGACCGCCGTCGCGCGAGCCTCGGCCGCTTCGCAGGCGCGCGATTGCGAATGGCCGCAACAGTGGCGTGGCCGTCCGAGGCTGATTTGCCGAGGGCGGTTGCGATTCCATGGGTCGGGGCGCATACTGCTGAGGTCGGTCGCCATCGACCGATCGTCGCGCGGCATGATGCCCGTGACGCAAACCCCGCGAGGAGGCATCGATGCCCCCGCGAGAGGAGATCCGGATGCATTCCTCCTTCTTCTGGTACCCGACCAGCCGAGGCTTCGACCCCTGCCGCGGACGCTTCGCCTACGCCGGCGGCTGCGGCCCCCGGTCCGAGCGCAGCGAGCGCTCGTTCGCGCCGGACGGCGAGGGA
>DATAFT010000473.1:0-3185 GCA_036257295.1 Thermoanaerobaculia bacterium | reverse complement strand
AGGTGGATCACGTACTCGCGCCCGTCGGTGGTGAAGCCGCCCTGGTGATTCTCGAGCATGAGGTCGGGCAGCGCGGGAACCGAGGCGGCGTCCCGCGCACCGGCGTCAATCGCGTCCGCGGCCGGCGCGGCAAGCAGCGGCAGCGACTCCGGCTCGGAGCGCTCGGGATAGAACCGATCGAGCTGATGGGCGAGCTCGCCGCGATCGCCGGCGAGGACAGCACGCGCCGAGCTCAGGAGGAGCGTGCGCTCGGCCTGCGACAGCCGCTCGCCGCGCAGCAGGTACGGGCCGCCGGGCCGATGTCGCCACGACCGCCACGGGCCCTCGTCGAACAGCGCCTCGAGCGAGGCCTGCATGGCGTCGAGATAGCCGAGCGGATTCTCGTTGACCACGACGACGTCGGCGGCGAGGCCCTTGAGTCGCCAGTACTCCTGAGCCTGGAGCACCTGACGCACCAGCGGGAGGTCGTCCTCTTCCACCACGCGGAGCACGAGGATCGGCAGGTCGCCGGAGATGGAGTATGGCCACAGGCTCTCCTGCCCGAGGGTGTTCTGATCGGTCAGCTCGGCCGCGGCGCGCAGCGATGCGTCGGTGTGGAGCACGCGCGACGCCAGACGCTCGAAGAGGACCGCTTCGTCGCTCGAGATGCCGAGGTGGCGCCGTCCGCTCTGCGCGTGCGCGAAGGCGAGCGCGAACGTGCGCGAGACCGCCCCGGCGTCGTGGTACTTGTGGGCGAGCGCGATCGCGGCGTCGCGACTCTCGGCCACCCCGGTGGTGAAGGCGAGCCGCACCAGGCCGCCGGGGGGCAGTCGGATGCGCTGGCTGAGGGCCGCTGCCGGGTCGAGCACCGCGCCGGTGGTGCCCGAGAGCGGCCTGCCGTCGACCGCCTGAGGATCCTGCAAGTCGCGGCCGCGACCCAGGAAGCGGGCGCGATCGCTCTCCCACTCCACCGGACCCAGCGGCCGGCCCTCGTGGCCGAGCACGTGCACCGCCCATATCTCGGCATCGTCGGGGCCGCGCGACCGTCGCCGCAGGAGGAGCGCCGCGGCGTCGGGGAGGTACTCGGTCTCGATGAAGAGCTTGACGAATGCGGGATGGGCGAGATCGTCCGCCGGCAGGGCGAGGACGATCTCGGCGTAGCTCGTCACTTCGATCTCGCGGTGTCGATCGCTCTGGTTCGTCACCGTGAGACGGCGCACCTCGACGTCGTCCTCGGTCGAGACGGCGATCTCGAGCTGGGTGGCGATCTCGTCCTCGCGGCGGCGGAAGATCGCCTTCTCCGGTTGGAACGTCACCAGATAGTCGGAGGGCTCTCCTCGCGCCGGATGATGGGTCGGCCCCCACACCGCGCCGCTGCGCACGTCGCGCAGGTAGATGAGCTGGCCCGCCGGGTCTCGCGTTCCGTCGAGCCGGAAGCGCGTCACCGCGCGGCCTCGCCAGAAGCTGGCCCCGCCGCCGGCGCTGGTGACGACCACGGTATAGCTGCCGTTGCCGAGGAACTGCGCGTGCGGATACTTGGTGTGCGGCGAGCGGATGCGACGCAGCGCGGCGGTGCCGTCGGGCAGCGTCGATCGGGTCTCTTCGACCGGTCGCGGCTGGGTGATGTAGGTCCGGCGCGGGACGCGCTCCTGGAGCAGGAGTTGCGTAGCGCGCACGCGGGGGTCGGCGTGGAAGCGGTCGACCATGCGATGGCCGAGCAGCGCGTTGGCCAGGGCGATCAGCGTCATGCCCTGGTGGTGTGCCATGAAGGCCCGCACCACGGTACCGTGCCTGCTCGATGTCGCGTGCTCGCTCTCCTCCGAGGCGTGCACGTGCGTGTAGTCGATCGATTCGTAGAAACCGTAGGGCCCGCGAAGCCCGCAGTCGGCTAGACGGCGAAGGTTGCGTACCGCTTCGACCGGGTCGATCATGGCGGCGAGGGCGGTGGCGTAGGGAGCGACCACCAGCTCGTCGCCGAGGCCGCGCTTCAAGCCGAGGCCGGGAACGCCGAAGGCTTTGTACTGGTAGGTATCGTGGCGGTCGACCGCGTTCCATGCCGACTCCGAGATCCCCCATGGCACGCCGCGCTGCGCCGCGTACCGTCGCTGGGCGCGCACCGCCATGATGCAGCTCGAGTCGAGCAGCGTCTCGGGATAGCTGCGCATCACGAGCAGCGGCATCAGATACTCGAAGATGGTGCCGCTCCACGACAGCAGCGTGGGTGAGCCGTCGACGCTGGTCACGAGCCGCCCGAGATGGAACCAGTGCGACTGTGGAACGTCACCCTTGGCGATGGCCAGGAAGCTCGCCAGCCGCGCCTCGGAGGCGAGCAGGTCGTAGTAGGAAGCGTCGAGGCGGCCGGGACCCTCGGCGTCGGCGAGCCGGTAGCCGATCGAGAAGATGCTGCGCTGCCGGTCGTAGAGAAACGAGAAGCTCATGCCCTCGACGAACGCCGCGGCGCGGGCCGCGAGGTCGGCGAGTCCCAGCTCACGCAGCCCCGCGGCCAGGCAGATCAGCGCTCCCGCCAGGTTGCCGCTGTCGACGGTCGAAACATAGCGCGGCAGCATCGGCGCGAGGGTCGACGAGTCGTACCAGTTGAGGAGGTGCCCCTCGTGGCGCTCGAGCCCTTCCATGGTGGTCAGCGCGGCGTCGGTCCGCGCGCCCAACTGGTCGGTGTCGATGAAGCCGAGATCGTGCGCGGCGAGCGGCGCCAAGAGGCCCATCCCGATGTTAGTCGGTGACGTGCGATGAGCGATTCGTGGATCGGGGACCTCCTGGAAGTTGTCGGGGGGCAGACCGTGGTCTTCGGCGGCGGCGAAGGTCTCGAAGTAGCGCCAGGTCTCGAGCGCCACCGACTCGAGGTAGAGACGATCCTCGGGTTCGAGCTCGAGGCGGCGCGGCTGGACTGGCCGGCTCAGCCGATGCGCCAGCAGAGGTGCGAGCAGCCACAGCGCGAGGATCGGCGCGGCCACGGCGAACGCCGCTGGGCGCACGATCGCTACCAGGGCGCCGCCCGCGATGGCGATCGTCGGGCTCGCCGCCATTTCACGCAGGAAGATGCGCGCGCTCCCGCGGCCGGCCGCCGCCGCGCGCGACGCGCTGGCGGCCGCGGTCTCCCACTCGAGCAGCCGGCGCTGCGTCACGGTGAGGCGCACCAGCGTGATCGCGATGGCATGGAGCATCTGCCAGGCCTGGCTGGCGAGGAA
>DATAFT010000452.1:0-6708 GCA_036257295.1 Thermoanaerobaculia bacterium | reverse complement strand
CGCGTAACGGCGGCGGATTCGCCGCCCGCGCGACCGTGGCGCCGCCGGCGCCGGCGCGCCGATTCGCGCGCGGGTCCGATGCGAATGGCGGCCACGACGGCGCCGGGCACCCGGTAATCGAGATCGAGGTCGAGGGGCTGCGGCCGCTGCCCACCTCGGAGCTGCGCTCGATGGAGGAGCGCTCTCGCGCCGGGAGCTGGATGGGCTACAAGTACATCCCCCGCATCGCCGGCGGCGGCGCCGACCTCGAGTACGCGACCGTGTTTCCCACCGAGCAGGTCTACGATCGCGCCGAGAGCGGGACCGGCCGCGTCCGTTTCTTTCCGTCGACGTTCGAGCGCAACCCGACGCACTGGCAGGTGGTGAATTTGCTCTGCCAGCTCGAGCCGCTCGAGTACCGGTCCGCGATTCTCACCCACGGGAAGACGCGGCTCTTCGCTGGACGAGCGCGCGCGCTGCGCTGATGATGCGCGCGCTCCACCTCGCCCGGCGCCCGCGCGCCGCACCCCCGGAGCCATCATGACCGACATCAAGACACCCCCCACGATCGAAGCCGGTAGCACGCCGGCCGGAAGCATCGACGACCGCATCGAAGCCGAGCTGGCGACCGAGCCCAAGTCCGAGGTCAAAGCGCAGCTCAAGCCGGAGGTCAAGGCCGAGCTCAAGACCGACGTGCGGACCACGCTCGAGGAGACGGCGCAGACCGGGCGCAGCGTCGAGGAGCGCTTCGCCCGCCGCGTCAGGATCAACAGCCCGCGGCGACACAACGCGAAGCTCAACTCCCTGCTCCAGTTGATCAACGCCGACGACGACCTCTACGGCCTGTGGATGGCGGCCAACGTCAACGCCATGGAGCGGTTGGGCATGACCGACCACGGCCCGGTCCACGTCAAGATCGTGATGAACATCGCTCTCAAGATGCTGCGGCTCCTGACCGAGCGCGGCGTGGTGCCGGCGGTGATCCGCAACTACCAGATGACGGTCGAGGATTCCGAGGTGGTGGTCGCCATGGCTTCGCTCCTGCACGACCTCGGCATGTCGATTCATCGCGCCGACCACGAGTCCTACTCGTTGTTCCTCGCCTCCGCCAAGCTCGAGCGCCTGCTGCCGGCGGTCTACGACGCCGAGCACGCCCCCGTCGTGCGCTCCGAGATCCTGCACGCGATCATTTCCCACCGCTCCGGCGGCGCCCCGCTCACGGTCGAGGCCGGCGTCGTTCGCATCGCCGACGCGCTCGACATGGCCGAGGGGCGCTCGCGCATTCCGTTCGAGCAAGGGTCGCAGAGCATCCACTCGATCTCGGCGGCGGCGATCGAGTCGATCACCATCGAGCCGGGCGTCGACAAGGCGGTGAGGATCAGCGTGCGCATGACCAACTCGGCCGGCGTGTTCCAGCTCGATCGTCTGTTCCGCGAGAAGCTGCAGGGCTCCGGCCTCGAGAGCCACATCGAGCTCGAGGCGTCGATCGAAGGCGAGACCGAGAAGCGCCTGATCCGGACCTTCAGGGTATAGCGGCGCCGGCCCGATGTTCCTACCTACTCATTGATCAGGGCTAGACATAGACATATAGCCCTGTTTCGAGCTACCCTTCTCCCGACTCCTTCGTGGTCCATGGATGAGCGTCGGAGCAGAGCTTTGCGCCTGCCCGTGCGCCGGGTGAGAGGGGCTGGACATGGAAGTAGGACTGCGTCGGTCGCTGCTCTTCGAGACGCGGCCCTCCAGAAAGACGTTTCGTCGCGCGCTGCGGATCGCGAGCATCGCGGCACTCGCTTTCACCGTGCTGCCGGCAACCGCGCAGGTCCCAGTGCGGCGCCCCTTCGGCAACCGCGCGGCCGCGGCGCCCGTCGTGACCTTCCCCGCCGCGGGCTCCTACACGCTAATCGGGCCCGACCCCGACGACTGCAACACGGCCGCTCTCAGCTATCGCGACGCCCTCACGACTGCGTACTTCGATGACGCGGTGAACGGTCTTCTCTTCCTGCGGACCACCTTCCAGGCGAACACCGGCTGGCCTGGCACTCCGCCGGCTGGGCCGTTCCTCAACGGTGGCTACAAGTGGGCCTTCGACACCAACGGGGACCTGGCCTTCAACGCCAGCGGAACCCAGATCCTGAACGCCGAGGGAGCGCTCTTCCTGGTCGATCGCAACCCACCCGGGGGAGCTGTGAACCAGGACGGATTTGGCGAGATCGGCTTGTACAACATCAACACGGATGCCGAGATCTACGGCCCCGCCGTCACGTGCCTGGCCAACTGCGTCGGCACCGGCACGGCAGGAGCCGGAGGTCCGCAGAGTGCCGTCAACGACAACAACATCGGTTTCCGCATTGTCGGCGACACGATGGAGATGTACATCTCGTATTCGCAACTGGGTGTCACCGGAGCGACCGGTCTCTGTCTGCTGTTCGGCGTCGAAGGGACCGACTCCCAAGCAAACCTGAATCAGGCCAGCACCTGCGACAGCACGAGCAACTCGACCGGCAGCTACGTGAATGGGGTGCTCTGCATAGTGGCGCCGACGGCGACGCCGACACCGACGTCCACCGGCACCAGCACATCGACACCCACCAATACTCCGACATCCACCGCGACCGCTACAGCGACGAACACGCCGACCGACACGGCCACCAGCACCCCGACTCAAACACCGACCGCCAGCGCGACGGCCACCGATACCCCGACCGACACACCGACGAGTACGCCGACCGACACGCCCACCAACACCCCGACCGCCACGGCATCGGCCACCGACACGCCGACCGACACGCCCACCAGCACTGCGACCAGCTCGCCCACCATCACCGCGACCGACACGCCCACCAGCACCGCGACCAGCACGCCGACCGACACGGCTACCAGCACTCAGACCCCAACGCCTACCGGCACCTCGACCGCGACTCCGACGAACACCAACACGCCGACTGCTTCGCCCACCCTCGCCCCTGGCGACGTCGAGGTGATCCCCACCCTCTCGGGAGCCGGAGCCGGCCTGCTGGCTCTACTCCTGATGGGCCTGGCGGTGGCCTTCCTGATCAGAAGGAGGCCCTAGCACCGACCCGGGCGGACTCACCGCCGGATCAGGTGGACCGGACGGTGGCGCGCCTATTCGGAGGACGGAAGCGCTGGTCGAGGCGTGGAGGCCGAGCTCCGCGTCTCCGGCAGCCCGAGCACGAACAACGCGTTGCCGCCCGCCATCGCGACGTGCTGGCGGCCCTCGATCGTGAACGACATCGGGTTGGTGCGCACCGGCGAGCCGGTCGAGAAGCTCCACAGTGGCTCACCGCTCGACGCGTCGAGCGCGAAGATGTGTCCTTCCTGCGTACCGCCGAAGACCAGGCCGCCCGCGGTCGCCATCACGCCCGACCACGGCGGCGTGAGCAGCTTCCACTCCCAGCGGAGCTCGCCGGTGGTGGCGTCGAGCGCGCGGATCGCGCCCGAGGCCTGATCGCCGCTGAGCGCGCGCTCGCCGCCGCCGGTGAAGTAAGAGCCCGCCTCGTACTCGGCCTCGCCCTTGTAGTAGTAGGCGCCCATCTCGCGCACCGGAACGTAGAAGAGGTTCGTCTTCGGGCTGTACGAAGGACTGAACCAGTTGGTGGCGCCCTGGAGGCTGGGCCACACCAGGGTTCCCTCGACCGATGGCTCGGTGCCCGGCCGCACCTTCGGCCTGCCCTTGGCGTCGATGCCGTCGGCCCAGGTCTGCTTGGCGTACGGTGAGGCGTGCAGGAACTCGCCGGTCTCGCGATCGAGCAGGTAGTAGAACGCGTTGCGGTTGGCCGTGGCGAGCAGGCGTCGCGTCCGGCCGCCGACCTCGCCGTCGAGCAGGATCGGGATCTGGTTGGCGTCCCAGTCGTGGACGTCGTGCGGGGTGAACTGAAAGTGCCAGCGCAGCTTCCCGGTCTTGGGCTCGATCGCGAGCACCGAACAGGTGTAGAGGTTGTCGCCCGGCCGCGCGTCGCCGTTCCAATCCGGTCCCGGGTTGCCGATGCCCCAGTAGAGGAGGTCGAGGTCGGCGTCGTAGGAGCCGGTGAGCCAGGTCGCGCCGGCGCCGTGTTGCCAGCTCGACGGCGTCCAGGTCTCGTGTCCGGGCTCGCCGGGGCCGGGGATGGTCCAGAAGCGCCATCGCAGCTTGCCGGTCTCGGCGTCGTAGGCGTCGATGAATCCGCGGATGCCCGCCTCGCCGCCGCTGGTGCCGACGATCACCAAGCCATCGAGCGCGAGCGGCGCCAGGGTGATCGAGTGGCCGGTCGCGTTGTCGCCGACCTGGACCGACCATCGTTCGGCGCCGGTCTTGGCGTCGAGCGCGTAGAGCCAGCCGTCCATGGTGCCGACGAAGGCCTGGTCGCCGAGGAGCGCGATGCCGCGGTTGGTGGGCGGGAAGCCGAGCGAGCGCAGATCGTCGGGCATCCGCTTCGACCAGCGCCAGATCTTGCTCCCGGTCTTGGTGTCGATCGCCACCACGGTCGAGGGTGGATCCGTGGTGTAGAGCACGCCGCCGTCGACCAGCGGCGTCGTCTCCATCAGGCCGGGCCGTCCGGGGTCCTCCGCTTGATGGACCCAGGCCACGCGCAGATTGGCCACGTTCGCCGGCGTGATCTGGTCGAGCGGCGTGTAGCGCCACGAGCCGTACGAGCCGGAGTAGGTGAGCCAGTTGCCGGGCTCGCTCGACGACGAGCGGAGACGCTCGAACGTCACCTGCGCCGTCGCCGGTTCGACGACGGCGATCGCGACCGCCAGAACCACGCCAGCGGCCCGCATCAACGAGCTCCGCGCAAGCTGACCAGATAGGCGACCAGATCCTCGATCTCGGCGCTCGACAGTCGCTCGGCGTAGCTCGGCATCAGGCTTTCCCCCATCTCCTTGCGCAGAGTGCTCCCCTCGAGAACGAACGTGTGCAAGCGCGCGTCGACGTCGCGCACCAGCACCGCGAAGTCGTCTTCGTTGACGCGCAGGCCGCGGACGGTCTCACCGCCCTCGCCGCGCACGGTGACGACGCGGTACTCCTCGGCGACCACGGCGGTCGAGTCGACCAGGCTCTGACGCAGGTACTCGGCGCCCCGCGTCTCGCCGATCGCGGTGAGCTCGGGTCCGATGCCGCGCCCCTCGCCGGCGACGATGTGACAGGCCCCGCACGCCTGCTCGTCGTAGATGACGCGGCCGCGGCCGGCATCTCCGGTCACTGCCGTCTGCTCGACGCGCCCGAGCGACCGCACATAGGCGGCGACGTCGCGCGCTTCCGCGTTCGAGAGTGAGAACGTGCCGATCATCGCCGTGCGAGGGATTCCTTCCTGGATCACCATGACCAGCGCGTCGTCGTCGGGGGCGTAGCGCAGGACCGGCCGCGTTAGCGCCGGCCCCTCGCCGCCACCGCCGCCGACCCCGTGGCAGCGCGCGCAGTGGACGTCGAACAGTCGATGGCCGCGCTCGACCGGCTCGGGGGCTCCGGGTGCGGGCTCTCGCGCGACGGCGAAGCCCGCGACGACGAGGCACGCGGCGGCAGTGAACAGTCTGAACGGCACGGATCGGCGCCGATCTTAGCGCGCTCGAACCTTGCTCGAGGACCTCGCAAAACGGTTCGCCTAGAATCCGACGAACTCGGAGGAGGACGTCATGGATCGCCGATCGTTCCTGAGGATCGCCTCCGCCGCTGCGGCCGGGGCGGTGGCGTCGGAAGTGGTGAGCGCACCAGCGCGCGCAGCGCAGCAGACCACCGCGCGACCCGGCGGCGAGCGCTCCGGCGCGGAAGCTCGCCAGGTCGCGGTCGCGGCTGCCGCTGCAGCCGGCGCTGCGGGGGCGGGCGGCGGCGGCGACGATGCGATCGTCCGCTATCCGGATGCCCGCGTCGAGATCGTCGATCCTCGCTTCGCCCGCTACCGGGTGAGCAGCGCCGCGATCGAGCGTCTCTACACCGGCTGTCGCTGGGCGGAAGGGCCGGTGTGGTTCGGCGATGGCCGCTATTTGCTGTGGAGCGACATCCCCAACGATCGCATCCTGCGGTGGGTCGAAGAGACCGGCGAGGTGAGCGTGTTCCGCCAGCCGTCGAACAACTCGAACGGCAACACGCGCGACCTGACCGGGCGGCTCGTCACGTGCGAGCGGCGACGCCTGACGCGCACCGAGCCCGACGGCACCATCACCGTTCTCGCCGAGCGCTTCCAGGGCAAGCCGCTCAACTCACCCAACGACGTGATCGCCCATCCCGACGGCTCGCTGTGGTTCACCGACCCCGGGTACGGTGTCGCGGGGCTCTACGAAGGGTGGCCCGAGACCATGGAGCTCGACACCAGCATCTATCGCCTCGATCCGAGCAACGGACAGCTCTCCGTCCTCACCACTGAGCCGGAGCGGCCCAACGGGCTCTGCTTCTCGCCCGATCACAAGCGCCTCTACGTCGCCGACACCGGCGCCTCGCACAACCCCGATCATCCGCGCCACATCCTCGTCTACGACGTCGTCGACGGATCGCGTCTCGCCAACGGACGCATGTTCCACGACATGGCCCCCGGGTTCGCCGACGGCATCCGATGCGACCAGGACGGCAACGTGTGGTCGAGTGCCGGCTGGGCGGGCGCGGGCTACGACGGCGTTCACGTCATCGCGCCCGACGGCGCGCTGATCGGGCGCATCCACCTGCCCGAGGTGTGCGCCAACCTCTGCTTCGGAGGCGCCAAGCGCAACCGCCTGTTCATGGCGGCCAGCCAGTCGCTCTAT
>DATAFT010000433.1:0-5305 GCA_036257295.1 Thermoanaerobaculia bacterium | reverse complement strand
TGGCCGCGGGCCACGATCCCGAGCCCGGTCAGGAGCAGCAGGAGCAGGCCGACGCCATGACCGATGGCGCCCAGCTTGCGCCCGCGCGGGTCGTCCCCGGCTCCCAGGCACAACGCGCCGACCGCGGCGAAGAGCAGGAAGGCCCCGACGACGTGCGCAGCGATTTCGACCACGACTCCCTCCGCGCGTGGTGAGTACCACGCGCTCCGGTCGTTTCCTTCGGCGCCGAGGACGGCGCGCTGAACGTTTCGACTCCGGTGACGTAGAAAAGACTACCATCCGGTGCCCCGGGTGAACCGCCGCGGGCGACGGGCCGTTGCTGGTCATGTGGCAAGATCCCAAAAGAGACCTCTGGAGCATGCACGGGCATCACCGCACCCGGGAAGAGCGCCGCGAGCACCGCAGCCGGCTGCGGGCCGGTCATTCCCGTTTCCGCGGCATCCTCTGGGGCGGCGTCCTGCTCGCCGCCGGCACCTGGTTCCTGCTCCAGCGCCTGGGGGTCGATCTCCCCAACTTCTGGTCGGCGTTGTGGCCGATCTTCCCGTTCATGTTCGGCCTCGCGTTCCTGGTCACCTACGTCACCAGCGAAGAGAAGGATCCGGGGCTGGTATGGCCCGGCACCTTCGGCGTGCTGATCGGCACGTTCTTCTTTCTCTTCAGCTTCGAGCTGTTCCATTGGGACCAGATGAGCGAGCTGTGGCCGGCCTTCCCGCTCATCGTCGGCTTGTCCTTCGTCGCCACCTGGTTCGCGGGTGCCTGCAGAAAGATCCAGTTGCTGGTGCCGGCGACCATCAACCTCTCGGTCGGTATCGTCGGCCTCGGCTTCACCTTCGGTCTGATCGACCGCCACACGCTCAACCTGCTGTGGCCGCTCGGGCTGGTGGTGCTCGGTGCCTACCTGGTCGTGCGCAGCCTGCGCCGCACGGCGGTACCCGCCGATCCGCTCAGCGCCGAAAGCTCTCGTCCAGACGAATGAGGTAGAGGCCTTCGCGGGCCTCGCCGTCGGCGCTCCACACCACGTGGGCGAGGATCTCGCCGCCGTCCGGGCTCTGCGCGAAGTCGTCGACGATGGCGGCCTTTAGCGACTCGCGCGACGACGGTTCGTTGAAGAACGTGAGCCGCTCCTGGTTGGTGCCGTCGGCGTTCATCACCCACAGATCGCGCAGCAGGTCGATCGGCAGCGCCGGCTCGCGCCCTCCGGGCGTGGTGTTTACCACGCCCTCCGGTCGCGTCCCATTGGCGCCGCGGACGGCGCGGCCGACGTCGCGCAGGGTGATCTCGCTCGCGGACACCCAGAGGATGCGATCGCCCTTGACGGTGTAGGTCGCGCGCTCGTCCCATCCACGCGGGGTGTGGGTGAGTCGCTCGACCGCGCCGCCCTCGAACGCCAGGCGATAGACGTCCATGCCATTCTCGGGCTGACCCGGGTCGAGGTTGCCGGCGATCAGCGCGCCCTGATCGTCGGGCGTGAAGCTCGATCCCGAGAGATAGAGACGCTGCTCGCCGGGCTCGAACGTGCGAGGCTTGGCGAGCCGCGGCACCGCGCCGCCCCGGAACTGGGCGACGCGAAGCGCCCACGTTCCCCAGCGACCGACTCGGCTACGCACGCGCTCACTCCACAGGATCTGGTCGCCCTCGAACGAGAACTGTGGATCGAGCACCGTCCCGCCGTTCTCGTGAACGCGCGTGAGCTGCCAGAAGCCGCGTCCGTCGCGCCGGATCACCTCGATCTCGCTCCACAACCCGCGATCGCCGGTGGCGAGCTCGACCGGCCCGAAGCCGAGGCGCTTGGCCTGACTCTGGAGCTGGAAGACGATCCAGTCGCCCGATGGGTGCCAGGTCGGGTTGATGCAGTTCTCGCGGCGCAGATCGAGCGGCTCGCAGGTGAGGCAGCGCTCGAACGTGCCGTCTCGCTTCATGACCCATAGCTGGTAGTTGCCGTGCTCGGGGTCCCGGGCATCGAACGCGAGCCAGTCGCCCTGCGCCGACCAGGCCACGCGTCCCGCGCCGTCGCGAAAGAGCGAGATCTCCTTCACCAACGGCGAGGCGGAGGACGATGGCTGCGGTTGTGCCGGTGGCGGAGCGATCGCAGCGAACAGCGAGAGGGTGAGCGCGATGGTGAGGGCGGCTTTCATTCGGAGGCAGTCGATCGATCTAAGCTACCACCGCGCATGAGGCGGTTCATTCCTGCTCTGGTCGTCTCGACGATCGTGGTGGGCATGGCGCCGTTCGCCGGCGAGATCCGCGACTGGATCTCGGAGGCGCTCGCCGCCGGGTTCGTTCGGATCATGGGCGGCGCGTTCGCCGTGGCGGTGGCCGCGATCGTGGTCTGGGTGCTGGCGCGGATTCGCGACGATCGAGTCAGGCGCTACGGTCTGCTCTTCCTCGGCTTGGCGCTCCTGGTCGGTCAGCTTGCGGGATGGAGTCGCGCCGACGCCGCGGTCAACGCTGTCGAGCGCATCCACTTCCTCTACTACGGGCTGCTCGGGTTTCTCTGGCTGCGCGCGTTCCAGCGGGGACGCGCCGACCTCTCGGCGCCGCTGCTCGCGCTCGAGGCGCTGCTGCTGGTCGCGATCGCCGACGAGGGTGTCCAGTGGTGGGTCGCGGCGCGCACCGGTGAGCTCTACGACGTAGCGCTCAACGTCTACGCGGGAGCGACCGGGATCCTGGTCGGTCTCGCGCTGGTCGGGCCGCGATCGTTGCGCTGGCGGCTGGCGGGCGGTGGCGGGAGCCTCGCGCGCCTGGGCGCGGTGGCCGTGGTCGCGCTCGCGGCGTTCCTGCATGCCGCCCATCTCGGCTATCGCGTCGACGATCCGGAGGTCGGCACCTTCCGTTCTTACTTCACCGCCGAAGCTCTGCGCGAGGCGAGTCGCGATCGTGCCGCGCGCTGGGCCGCCGAGCCGCTGGGCCCGCCCGGCGAGTTCGCGCCGCTCGAGCGAGAGGACTGGTTTCGCACCGAAGGCGGGCTGCGCGTCCAGCACCGCAACGCCGCGCTCGAGCGCGGCGACGTCTACCAGGCCTGGAAGGAGAACCTCCTCCTCGAGCGCTGGTACGCGCCGTTCCTCGATCAGCAGAACCGCGACGGCAACCCGTTCCGGCTGCCGGAGGCGACGCGCGCCGAGCTCGAGCGCAAGCAGCCGGCGCGCGATCCCTATCCCTACGACGATCCGGTGGGACGCCAGCCGTTGCGCATCTGGCTCGCGCCGTCGAAGGCCCAGTTGTGGATCGGCGCCGCCGCGGTGGTCCTGGTGCTGACCGCCGCGCCGGCGGTGCTACGCTCGCGAGTCGCGACCGCTCGCTCTTCCGTTCCATCGTCCGATGAACGCATCCCCTGACCCCGCTCGGACGATCCTTCGTCGTCTGATCGCGATCGCCGTGCTGGGGGCGATGACCGCCTGTCACCCGGCGGCCGCTCCGGTCACGCCACCCGCCGATGTCTTCCCTCCGACCTGGAGCCTGCATCGACCCGCGATCCCGGTCGAAGGACGCGCCGGCATGGTGGCGAGCGGACACCCACTCGCGAGTCAGGTCGGCGCCGACGTGCTGGCCCGCGGCGGCAACGCCATCGACGCCGCGGTCGCCGTCGGGTTCGCGCTCGCGGTGGTGCTGCCCGAGGCCGGCAACATCGGCGGCGGCGGATATCTGGTGCACCGCGATGCATCCGGCGAGGCGGTGGCGCTCGACTATCGCGAGACCGCGCCCGCAGCCGCGTCTCGCGACATGTACCTCGGTCCCGACGGCAAGGTCACCGACCGGAGTCGCATCGGCCACCTCGCCTCCGGCGTGCCGGGATCGGTGGCCGGGCTCGCCGCCATGCACGAGCGTCTCGGCAGCCGGCCCTGGCGCGAGCTGGTAGAGCCCGCGATCGCGCTCGCCCGCGGCCATGTCTTCGACGACGCGCGGCGGCGCAACCGAGAGGCCGCGATCGAGAAGCTCCAGCGCTTCCCGTCCTCGCTCGATCTGCTGTTGCCCGGCGGCGTTCTACCGGAGGTGGGCTCGACGTTCGCCAACCCCGACCTCGCGCGCACGCTCGCGCGCATCGCCGAGCACGGCGCCGACGACTTCTATCGGGGAGAGACCGCCGACCTGGTTGCGGCCGAGATGGAGCGCGGCGGCGGACTCATCACGCGCGAGGACCTCGCTGCTTACCGGCCGCAGTGGCGCGAGCCGCTCCGCGTCGCGTATCGCGGCAACACGCTGTGGACCATGCCGCCATCTTCGTCGGGCGGCGTGACGCTGGCGATGATCCTCGACATCCTCGGCGGCTGGGACATCCTGCCGCGCTTCGGCTCGGCCGAGCTCTACAACCTCGAGATCGAGGCGATGCGGTGGGCGTACGTCGATCGCAACCGCTGGCTGGGCGATCCCGACTTCGTCGAGATGCCGCTCGATCGACTGCTATCGAAGCGCTATGGCGAGGAGCTGCGCCGGCGCATCGTCCCCGGCCGCGCCGGGAAGACGCCGCTCGAGCCGGCGCTCTCCGAGGGCACGCAGACGACGCACTACTCGATCGTCGACAGTCAGGGGAGCGCCGCTTCGGTCACCACCACGATCAACTCGCTCTACGGCAACGGCGTGGTGGTCGCCGGCGCCGGCTTCCTGCTCAACGACGAGATGGACGACTTCGCGGCCAAGCCCGGAACGCCCAATCAGTTCGGGCTGGTGCAGGGAGAGTCGAACGCGATCGAGCCCGGCAAGCGGATGCTCTCGTCGATGAGCCCGACCATCGTCGCCGATCGGCGAGGGAAGCTCTCGATGGTAGTGGGCTCGCCCGGCGGCGCCACCATCATCACCAGCGTGTTCCAGGTCATCTCGAACGTGATCGATCACCACATGACCCTGGCCCGGGCTGTGGCGGCGCCGCGCATCCACCACCAAGCGCTGCCCGATCGCGTCTTCTACGAACCCCACGGGCTCGCACCGGCGGTGCGCGACCGGTTGGCCGCGATGGGCTACGCGCTCGAACAGCGCGAGGAGTGGAGCGGCGACATCCAGGCGATCGCGCGATCGCGCGACGGCGGGTGGATCGGCGTTGCCGATCCGCGCCGCGGCGGCGGGGCGGTGGGAGTCGATGCGGTGGTCGAGGGCGCGCGCAAGACGGCGACGCGCTGACGGCTAGCGAGCGCCGGCGGCGGCTGCGCCGGCTCGCCACCGCGCCTCCACCGCGTCGAGTACGTCCTTCTCGATCACCGAACCGTCGAGCGTCTCGATCTCGCGGATCCCGGTCGGGCTGGTGATGTTCACCTCGGTGAGATAGGAGCCGATGATGTCGAGGCCGGCGAACACCACGCCGCTTGCGCGCAGC
>DATAFT010000422.1:0-7432 GCA_036257295.1 Thermoanaerobaculia bacterium | reverse complement strand
CAACCCAACCCAGTAGGTGCTAGCGTCTCCCATGACCGATCCTCCTTCGCGTGCGGCTCTGCCGCGGGCTCTGTTTTTCGCCCACACGGTAACCCGCGATTCCGCGAACGCGGGGATCGGTCGTTCTATAGGGTCTAAGCTCTGAAGGGGGTTGGGGTGGGGCGGAGCGGAGCGCGCGCCCCGCGACTCCCAGGCGGCCGGGTTGAGCCTAAGAGCTACCGACCTACGCGTTGCCATCGAACACGATCACCCCGCGCGCATTGCGCCCGGCTTCCAAATCCGCGAACGCGTGCGGCGCCTGATCGATCGAGTACGTGGTGGTCACCATGCCGCCCAAGTCGAGCTTGCCGCGCCGGTCCAGCTCCAACAGCTTCGGGAAATCGACGCGCGGGTTGACGTTGCCGTACATCGAGCCCTTGATCGTCTTGCCCTGGAGCGGGAGCAGGAGAGCGTTGAAGCCGATCTCGTCCGAGAGCTTGCCGACCCCGACCACCGTGAGTGTGCCGCCGCGTCGCGTCGCCTGATACGCCTGCTGCACCACCTTGGGCACGCCGATCACCTCGAACGCGTAGTCGACGCCGATGCCCGCGGTCAGGTCGCGGATCTGCGCCACCGGGTCGCCCTGCTTCGGATCGACCGCGTCGGTGGCTCCGAAGCGCGCCGCCATCTCCAGCTTGTTCGCCGCCAGATCCACCGCGATGATGCGATCCGCACCCGCGAGCCGCGCGCCCTGAATGACCGAGAGGCCGACGCCGCCGCAGCCGAACACCGCCACTGTCGACCCCGGCGCCACCTGCGCAGTCTTGATCGCGGCGCCGACGCCGGTGGTGACGCCGCAGCCCACCAGAGCCGCCTTGTCGAGGGGGATGTCACGGTCGATCGGCACCACGCTGATGCCCGGGCACACCACTTCTTCCGCCATGTTGCCGAGCGCGGTCATCGCCGCGAGCGACGTTCCGTTGAGCCGGAGCCGGCTGGTGCCGTCGAGCTGGACACCGCCCTGCGGTAGTGCCGTGCACAGGTTGGCCTCGTCGCGCACGCAGTGGAAGCAGCGCCCGCAGTTGGGCACGAACGACATGATCACGTGGTCGCCCGGCTTGACGTGGTTGACTCCAGGACCGACTTCCACCACCACGCCGGCACCTTCGTGTCCGAGCACCACCGGCATCGGCATCGGGATGGTGCCGTTGATGACCGAAAGGTCGGAGTGGCACACGCCGCACGCAGCCATGCGCAGGCCGACCTCGCCCGCCTTCGGACCCTCGAGCGAGACGTTCTCGACCGAAAACCGGTTGAGCGCGTGAACGACCACTGCCTTCATCGAGGATCCCCTTTCAAGGCTGGAGAACGACCTTGAGCACGTTGTCGCGGTGCGCCGCGAACATCTCGTAGGCGCGGCGACCGTCAGCCAGCGGCAGCCGATGACTGATGATCTCGCCCGGATCGAGCCGGCCGGTCTCGATCAACGGCAGCAGGTGCGGAATGAAGACCTGCGGATTGACGAGGCCGGTGCGCACGGTGAGGTTCTTGTTGAAGAAGATCGGCCAGGGCACTTCGATCGGGGCCAGGATGACCCCGATCACGGCTACGCGTCCGCCCGCCCGCGTCACCATCGCCGCCTGCGTCACCAGCTCGGCCTTGCCGACCGCCTCGATCGCGGCGTCGACCCCGGCGCCGCCCGTGATCTCGAGCACCCGCGCGACGACGTCCTCGCGCGTCGGATCGACCGGCAGACAGCCGCGCGCCGCGGCGCGCGCGAGCCGGCCGGCATCGGGATCGACCGCGATCACCTGTGCCGCCCCGCGTACCTGTGCGCAACGCTGCGCGAAGGTCCCCACCGGGCCGCAGCCGAACACCACCACGCGATCGCCGGGCCCCACCTCCGCGAGCTCGGTGCCCATGAACCCCGTGGGCAGAATGTCGGTGAGGAAGAGGCACTGCTCATCGCTGAGCGACGGCGGCACCTTGAAGCAGTTGACGTCGGCGAACGGCACGCGCACGGCCTCGGCCTGGCCGCCGTTGTAGACCGAGCTGAAGCCGAACACGTTGGGCACGGTGCCGCCCTGGCTCACCACCGCGCAGCCGCTGTAGACGCCACGGCGGCACGAGGCGCAGCGCCCGCAGCCGATGGTGCACGACACCAGCACGCGATCACCCTTGGCCACACCCGTGACCGCGCGTCCGGCGTCCTCGATCGTGCCGAGGAACTCGTGGCCGACCACGAAGCCATTGGCTCCGAGCGGTGAATCGAGGTGCCAGAGGTGCAGGTCCGAGCCACAGATCGCGGTGCGCTCGACACGAACCAGCACGTCGGTGTCGGCCTGGAGCCCGGGATCGGGCACCGATTCGACCCGCATGTCTTCCTTGCCGTGATAGACGATCGCTCGCATAGGGCAGAAAGGATACCCAATGCGAGCGCCTCTAGGCGATCGATCCGGTCTTCCGGATCGAATCGCCCAATGTGATTTCTAGCAGGGCGCTGACACACTGCCTTTCTCAGCGCCCTGCTAGGGTCGCGGCGGATCGTTCAGTTGCGAACGGGCGCCTTGCCCAACAGATCCACGGCGGCGCGCACGCCTGCGGCGAGCTTGGGCGCTGGGCCGGTGCCGTAGTAGTGCAGGAAGATCACCACCGGCTCGACACCGATCATGTGATGGTGGATGGCGACCACCTCGAGACCGTTGGCGCGCAGCGCCTTGAGCACCGGCGTCACCTCGGCAGGGAGCATCGCGACGTCGCCGCCGACCATCGCGTCGGCATCGGTTCCCGCGAACGCCGCCCAGGTGTTGAGGCCCATCCGCGCATTGATCGCCGCGCCGTGCTCGCGCACGTCGAGGTCGCCGCGGCCGATCGTGATCTTGTAGACCGGCCCGTTCTGCTCGCCCGGGTGGCCGATGATCTTCGTCAGCGCCGCGCCGTCGATCGTGGGGGAGGCCGGCGCGGCGGGCGGCGGCGGCGCCGGGACGCGGGACAGCGCCCGGTCGACGAGGTCCACCGCCGGCTTCACGCGACGGGCGAGGTCTTGCGCACTCCCCATGCCGTGCACGTGCAGGTAGAAGACACGCGGCGTGTCACGAAAGAAGTGATTGTGCAGCGCGGTGGCGTCCAGCCCGTTGTCGAGGAGCGCCGACATCACCGGGTTCACCTCGTCCTCGGTCAGGACCAGATCGCCCATCATCACTTCGACGTCGCCGCTCCCGGTCGTGAGCGCGAGCCATCCGCCGAAGCCGAACGGCGTAGGAGCTGGTCGGTTGCCGATCGTCACCTTCAGATCGCTGCGAGGGATGTTCACCTTGAGGACTCCGTCCTTGAAGTCTCCCTTCTTGCCGAGCGCCTCGAGAACGGCCGCGTATCTCGGCGGCATCTCTTGCGCGCCAGCGTGGGTGGCGGAGGCGAGGAGCACCAGAGCGCTGGTCGTGAAGGTTGCCAACCACTTCGAGCGGGCCATCGTGAGCTCCTTTCCGGTCACTGAAGCACTGAACGATCGGCCTGGTCGTAGTCCGGCATGACGGTCACCAGGCTGCCGTCCGCCAGCGTGCGCGAGTAGCCCGCGGTCAGGTGCTTGCCGTAGTCCCGCAGTGAGAACAGGAAGGGGTCGCGGGAGTCGGCGTCGACCAGCGTGAGATCGGTGGGCTCCATGGTGAGCCGGCCGAAGCGGAGCATGCCGCCGCGGAACGCCATGGAGTTGCCGTCCTTGGCGGCTCTCGGCTCCACCGGCGCGACCGAGCCGCGTCCGCCGAAGCGCTGCACCAGCTGATCGCCCACGACCTCGACTGCGACGATCTTGCCGTCCAGCCGCGGCGGCGGGAGGATCGCGCGCGGCTGTAGATAGAGCGCGTTCTCCTCGACGCGGATCCCCACCGCGTCCTTCGCCTTGACGAGGTCGTCGAGCTCGACGCCGAAGAAGTCGAGCAGGCCGCGCACCGGAACTCCGGCAGCATGGAGCTCCGCCGGCACGATCTCGATCTCGCCCTGCTCCGTGGCTTTGATGTCGCCCAGCATGGTGAACGGCACCGGCACGCCCTTGTGCAGCGTGCCCTTGATCCGCAGCCGCTTGCCCTCGGTCTGGATCTCGAGACCGCGCATCGGAGCATCGGGTCCGGCGAAGACGTAGTCGTTCATCATCGCGGCGAGGCTGGGCATGTCGAGCGCGACCTCGGCCTCGGCGATCGCGATGCTGAACGTGCGCGGGTCGTCGAACGTCGCCGGCTCGCGGCCGGTGGCTCGCAGCTCCCCCACCAGACGGCGAACCTCGAGCACCAGACCCGGCTCGACGATGAAGTCGACGTTGCGGAACGTGCAGTGCGGTGAAACGGGGCCGGCCGCCGGCGCGTCTCGCGGCGCGGCGTCGCCCGCGCCGGCACTGGACGGGTGTGCAAGGCCACGGTCCCGATCGGCCGATCGCTTCGCGTCGTCGGCGGTTTTGGCCTCACAAGCGACGAGGAGCAGGCATCCGACGGTGATGATGACGGCAAGTCGTTGCATGGCTGTTCCAGTCCTCGCGACGTTGCGCGCGGCCCCCGCTAGCTCTCGCTGTTAGCCGCTGCAAGGGCCACGCCAGAAGTGTCCGGCTCGGATAGTCTGGCCGCTTGCATGGCGATGCGAAGGTTCCGTGCGTCTGAGCTGGGAAGGACTCACCGGCCGGCCGCGACATGTGGTTTTGCGTTCCTCCTTCTCGCCGCGGCCTTGCTGTCTTGCGAGGGTGGGCGCAACGCCGCTTCGACCCCGGGCGCGCGCAAGCTCGACGCGCCGCCGTCGATCGTCGTCATCACCATCGATACGCTGCGCGCCGACCACGTTCACGCCTACGGCTATCATCGCGAGACCTCGCCCCACCTCGACGCGCTGGCGGCCGAAGGCGTTCTCTTCGAGCGCGCCTTCGCGACCATGGCGACCACGCTGCCGTCGCACGTGTCGCTGTTCTCGGGGCTCTATGCGCATCAGCACGGCGTCGCCGAGAACCGCTGGCGTCGTGCGCCGTTCTCAGAAGACGAGGGTGGGCCGCGCTCGGCGGCGCAACTGCTGCGCGACGACGGTTACACCACCGCAGCGTTCGTCAGCGCCGCGCCCGTCAAGCGCGTGACCGGCATGGGCGCCGGCTTCGACGTGTTCGAGGAGCCGCTCGGCTACGAGATGAAGGGGTCGCCCACGCCGGACCAGGCCATCGCCTGGCTCGAGCGCGGTCCGCGGGAGCCGTTCCTGCTCTGGGTGCATCTCTGGGACCCGCACGAGCCGAATCGTCCGGGCGAGCAGTGGGCAACCAAGTTCACGAGCGACGCCGGTCTCGACTCCGTGATCGATCAGCGCGGGATCGATCCCCGGCGCCTCGAGCGCGCGTTCGCCGCCCCCGCGCTGCGGCGATTCCTGTCGCCGCGCAGCGGCGAGCGCGACGAGCCGCCGCCGATCGTCGATCGCGCGGCGGTGCGCGACATGCTCAATCGCTACGACGCCGACGTGGCCGCCGCCGATCACGAGGTCGGCCGGCTGATCGATGCGCTGCGCCGGCTGGGCGTGCTCGATCGCTCGATCGTCGTGGTCACCGCGGACCACGGCCAGTCGTTGGGGCAGCACGACTGGCTGCCGCACGGGCGGATCACCAACGACAACCTGCAGGTGCCGCTGATCGTGCGGTTTCCTCCCGGCATCGTTCGAGCGCCGTCGCGCATCGCGCGCGTGACTTCGATGGTCGATGTCCTGCCCACCGTGCTCGCGCGCTTCGACAGCGAAGCGAGCCGGCGCTTTCTCGAGCAGGCCGAAGGCGAGGATGCGCTGGCGCCAGGGCCAGTGCGCGGTTGGGCGCTGGCGCAGCGCACGGGTCGCGAGCGCGCCGGTTGGGAGAGCGGCGGTGAGTTCGCGCTGGTGACCGATCGGTGGAAGCTGGTGCGGCGTGCCGGCGGCGAAGAGGAGCTTTACGACCTCGCCTCAGACCCCGGCGAGCGCTACGACGTGAGCGAACGAAACCGTGAGGCGGTCACCGAGCTCGAACGAACGCTCGAGAACGTACTCCGGCGGCGCCCAGCGTCACAACCCCTGGACGCGAACAGAGACGGGACCGTGCCGGACGATCAGCTCGACGCGTTGCGCAGCCTGGGTTATGTCGACGAGTGAGCCCGCGCCGCGCTCAAACCGTTACCGGTGCAGTCCGTGCGCCCCCAGCCACCGCAGGCAGTGTCCCACCGACTCGGCCAGCTTCTCGGGCTGGCCGAAGTAGTAGTGCCCGGCGCCGGCGATCTCGACCAGCTCCTTGTCGAGGTGCGGCACCGCGTCGAAGAGTCGCTGCGGGTGGCTGGTCGGCACCGCGTCGTCGGCTCCGTTGCGGATCACCAGCACGGGCACCGAGATCCGCGCCGCGCACGCGACGCCGTCGGCGCGCGACTCGTCGATGCTCCACTGCGAGAGCCAGCTTCGTAGCGTGGAGAAGCGGCCGAGACCGACCGGGCCGTCGTTCGCAACCGCCGGATCACCGAGGAAGCACCAGCCCGGCTTGCGACCATTGGGCTCGAGCGTGGGATCGAGCCAGCGCGGATCGGCCGTCGTGCCATGGACGACGAACCCCCGCTCATGATGACCGCGACCGCTCGCGCGAAGCTCTTCGAGTCGCGCGCGCACCCACGCCGTGATGCGACGGCTGCGCGCCACCTGCGCGTCACGATAGCGCGCGACGTACGTCTTGGCGTAGGGCGGGCGGTGGGGATTCGCGTCGGAATAGAGGTTGAATTCGGGATCGCGTCTCCCCGGATCGTTCTCGTCGACCACCGAAGGATCGATCGACTCGGTGAAGATCGTCGCGCGGCTGGCGTGCGCGGCGAGCAGTAGCACCGCGTCCGCAGGGAAGAGGCCGGCGCGCGTGAGATCGGGCGGATCGCCGGCCGGCGTCGCCGTCAGCGAGGGGTGCTCCGCCTCCGCTTGGTAGAACAACGAGAGCGAGCCGCCACCGCTCCAGCCTCCCAGCACGATGCGCTCGTAGCCGAGCTCCTCTCGCGCATGGCGGATGCAGGCGCCGAGATCGACCGCGCACTTCTCCATGATCAGCGCGCTGTCGTTGCCACGGTAGCGGCTGCCGCAGAAGACGACGTGGCATCCAGCGCGCGCCAGCGCGGTCACCATCGGCAGATAAGCGCCGCCGCCGATGGGGTGCATCATCACGATCAGCGTCTTCGAGGCCCGATCACGCGGCACCAGACGGTGCGCCTCGAGAAACACCGCTCCCTCGGCGCCGCCATAAGTGTCCTTGGGGCCAGGCGGCTCGCGGAAGCCGATGCCGTAGGCGATGCGGTCGTAGCTCATGAAGGTGCTGTTTAGCACGTTCCTGAGCTCGATTACATTGGCGCCGCGGACGGCGCGCTTAGAAACGAAGCGGCGGTAAACCGCTCTCGATCTTGGCCCGCTGGGCTTCCCATTGCTTGGGCAGTTGGAGCGTGTTGCCGAGCTG
>DATAFT010000407.1:0-10062 GCA_036257295.1 Thermoanaerobaculia bacterium | reverse complement strand
GCCGAGCGTCTCCTCGAACCAGGCGGCTACTGCCGGATGGAAGAGGTCGCGCGGGAGGTGCGGACCGTGTGGGCCGCGGTCGTGATCGGAGCGAGCAGGTAGTGCCATAGCTCGTCGATTCTACGTCGGAGTACCGCCTTATTCACGCCTCATCGCGACCAGGCTTACTGCCGGCTTCCGACCGTCAACGGACGAATCAACGTGCCGCCGCGATCGGGCCAACGCGGGTTCGCGAACTTCGCCACCAGCCGGTAGCGGCCGGCGGGAAGCTCGACCCAGCCGTCGATGAGGATCGGCTCGGCCTCCTCCTCCTGCCAGACCGACCACGGGTAGCTGTGGTTGACGAAGTGATAGGTGTCGGCCACCTTCTGCCCCTGCTCGTCCTCGACCAGGAGATGGAAGGTGAAGTTCGCCACCGCGCTGTCCTCGACGCGCTGATAGCCGATGTCGCGGGGATCGGCCGACACCTGGAACGGCACCTTGAGCCGTGTCGGCGTGGTCGCGGTGGGTTGGAGCAGCGCGATCCTCCCGCGCACCACCGGCTCCGCTACCTGACCCTGCGCCGAGGCGTAGGTCCCGCGGCTGTGCGCGATGCGCACCCCGGGTCGCGTGCTCTCGATCGAGATCTTCGTGAGCCGGTCGCGCGCGAGGTAACCCTCGGTGTAGAAGCCGAGGTAGTAGCCGGCCTTCTCCAGCGCGACGGCGCGCGACACTCCGTCGTAGAGGTCCTTCGACGCGATGAAGGTGCCGCCGGTCGAGACCGCGACCTGCTGCGAGTCGGTCTGCGCCGCGGTATACGCCGCCTCGATCGGTCGCGCTCCGGGCGCGTACGCCGAGCCCTGCCGCGCGCTGCCGGTTCCCGCCGGCATCGCGGTGCGATCGACGAAGTGGAGCGTCACTTGGCTGCGGATGGCGAGGTCGAGCAGGTCCTCCAACTGGCTGCGCGCGCCCTCGCCCGACATCGACTGCAGCGAGGCCATCCCGATCTGCGCGGTGTCGCCGAAGACCGCCGCCATCGCCTCTCGCAGCTCTGCCGCCGCCTCGACCGCGACGCCGTGGCTCACGATCACCGCCGACTTGCGGCCGTCGAGGCCGGCGGCATAGCGGACCACGGCCTCGAGCGCGTTAAGGAAGTTCTCGGCGCGCGGTCGGACTTCGTCCGAGTAGTCGTAGGCGACCGACTCCATGCAGCCCTCGTCGCCGAGTCGGCTGTCGATCGGCGCGGTGGTGCTCGAGCCCTCGACCACGCAGTCCTCGAAGTCGTCGAGCAGCTCGCGCACGCGTAGCTGAAGATCGATCTGCGGGCGCGGCGGCCGATCGAACGCGCGGCGGATCGCCGCGGCCACCACGGTGCGATCGCGGGTGAACGGCAGCTCGACCTCGAGCTGGCCGTCGAACGCCAGCACCGCGACGCGGTAGGCCTCGTCGAGGCCGTGCTCGACGTAGCGCTCGAGCTCGCGCGCGGCGCGCTCCTTGCCCAGCGGCTGATCGTTCTCGACGTCGATCAGGAAGATGAGGTTCCTGGCCTCGCCGCCGCCCGAGGTCGTGGCGCGCTCGGCGGCGTCGGCCCCCCCCGCCCCAACCGGGGATGGGCCAGGCAGATCGACGTGGAGAACGACATTCGGGAGCGGCCTGCTCTCCGTCCGCGGCTGGACGAAGGGCTCGAGAAACGCCGGCTCGCGCCGCTGGCCGCGGTCCTTGACCACGATCTCGTCGGCGCGCAGGTCGGTGACCGGATCGCCCTTGCGATCGTGGGCGAGGATGGGGATCTGGACCAGGTGGACCTTGATGTCCTCGCGAAATCCTGTCGGCGGCTTCTCGACGGACTGGTTCTGCGCTGCGCTCTGCCGCTGCGACCACCCGAGGATCGTCACGCAGAGCAGAGCCGCGCTGGCGCGGCCGATCGAGCGCGGCAGGCTCGACTTCGATGTCTCTGCGCGAAGCATCGCTTTCATCACCAATGCATCCGTTGGCAGCGACCCCGGGTGGTCGCCTCGTTTCGAAGCGGCGTGCTCCGGCGTGACGGACTTACTCTAGCTCGCGCCGCTCGCGACCGCCGGCGCCGTGATCGTGGGTTTGAGTCGAGCAGTGAGATTCGATGAGATAGGGTGCTGCCGGTGCGTGAGATCCGGTGAGCGTCATCACATTGGGCGATCCGATCCGGCGGACCGGATCGGTCGCCTAGAGGCTCGGTCCGTCTTCGTGATCACCGCATTCACCCGCTCGACCACCGCCAGGTTGGCGTGGCTGTTTCTCCCGCTCGTCGCGGGCTGTCGGGCCGAGAAGTCGACGGCAGGCCGAGAGACGGCCGCGACTCCCGCGGCCGAACCGGCGTTCGTGGAGCGAGCGGCGCAGCTCGCCATCGACTTCGTGCATTTCAACGGTATGTCCGGGCGCTATTACGTCCCGGAGATGATGGGCCCTGGAGTTGCGCTGCTCGACTTCGACAACGACCAGGATCTCGACCTCTACTTCGTCCAGGGCAGGATGCTGGAGCCCGGGAGGACAATCGCAGATTCCCCATTCCCGACGAGTCACGAGATACCTCTGACCGACCGCCTCTATCGCAACGAGCTGATCGGGTCACCGGACGGCCGGCGTGGGCTGCGGTTCACCGACGTCACCTCGTCGAGCGGTCTGCTGCCGGCGTCGGGCTACGGGCAGGGGGTGACCGCGGGCGACTTCGATGCCGACGGTTACGTCGATCTCTACGTGACCAGGTTCGGCTCGAACCAGCTGCTGCACAACGATGGCAGGGGGGGCTTCACAGACGTCACGGCAGCGAGCGGGACCGACGATCCGCGCTGGAGCGTCGCGGCGGCGTTCGTCGACGTCGATCGAGATGGTCTGCTGGACCTGTACGTCGGCAACTTTCTGAGCTTCCGGCTCGAAGGTCATCAGCCCTGCGCATCGGAAGCCGGGTGGCCCGACTACTGCGGCCCGCTGAGCTATGCGTCCGAGCCCGACCGCCTCCTGCGCAACCGCGGCGACGGCACCTTCGTCGACGTCACGGCAGCGAGTGGCCTGCGCTCGCGCGTCGGCAACACGCTGGGGGTGGTCCCCGCGGACTTCGACGGGAACGGCTGGGTAGACCTGTTCGTGGCGAACGACAGTCAACCCAACTTCCTGTGGCTGAACCAGGGGAACGGCATCTTTCGCGAGTCGGCCCTCGCGTCCGGCTGCGCCGTGAGCGAGAGCGGGGCGGCGCAGGCGAACATGGGCGTCGACGCCGGTGACGTCGACAATGACGGTGACGAAGACGTCTTCATCAGCCATTTGACGCTCGAGACCCACACTCTCTACCGCAACTTGGGCGCCGGGATGTTCGAGGACGCCAGCGTGCGCAGCGGCATCGCGGTGCCGAGCGCGCCCTTCACCGGATTCGGCGCCGCGTTCCTCGATTACGACAACGACGGCTGGCTCGACGTCGCGGTGACTAACGGGACCATCAACCGGCAGGAGAGGCTCTTGACGCGTGGTGATCCGCTGGCGTTGGCGCAGCGCAATCAGCTGTTCCACAACCAGGGGAACGGCACCTTCCACGAGGTAGTGGGCGAGGCGGGGGACCTCACATCGATCGAGGGCGTCGGTCGGGGTCTCGCGATCGGCGACCTCGACAATGACGGCGACGCCGATGTCGTGATCGCGAACAATGCCGGGCCGGCGCGCGTCTACGTCAATCAGTCGGGGAGCCGGAAGCACTGGATCGGCCTGCGTCTGGTCGCTGGCGAGCCGCCGAGCGACGCGCTGGGCGCCTGGGTCGAGGTGGTTCCGGTGGTCGGTGCGCCTCTGGGGCGCCGGGTGCGGGTAGCGGGAACTTACGTGTCGAGCAACGACCCTCGTGTTCTCTTCGGCCTGGGCGACCGCGCCGAAGTGAATCGCGTTCGCGTGCTGTGGCCCGACACCTCGGTCGAGGTCTTTACCGGCCTTGCGGTCGACCGCTACCACGTGCTGAGACGGGGACAGGGCCGACCGGAGGCCGAGTGAGCGGGAACGGAGGAGCTCTGATCGCGACGGTCACCGTCACGGTCGCCGGGGGCCTCATCGTGCTCTGCCTGGCCTGCTCGCCTCGCGAGGGCGCCTCGCTCGAGCGCGCCGCGGCAACGCCCGCGGCAACCGAACCCACCGGTGCGCTCGAGCCGATTCCTGAGCCCGCGTCCGCGCTCCTCGAAGAGGGCGTGGCTGCGGAGCTCGCGAACGCGCGGCGCGAGCTGCATGAAGCGCTCGACGGCGGAGTAGTCGGGCGCGAGCTCGCCTCCCACTATGGTCGCTTGGGTGTGCTGCATCACGCCCATGGTCTGTGGGCCCCAGCCGAGGCCTGCTACCGCAATGCCGTTCTGCTCGACCGCGACCAGATCCGCTGGGCGTACTTCCTCGGGGTCGTGCTCCAGCTCCAAGGTCGCTCCGATGAGGCTGCTTCCGTCCTGACCGGCGTAGTCGAACGCTTTCCCGGCGAGCCCAACCCCATCCTGCGGCTGGCCGAGCTGGAGCTCGGCCGCGGCCACGCCGAGGCGGCCAGGGCCCTCTTCGATCGTGGTCTCGTGCTGGATCCACAGAACGCCGCGGCGCACGTAGGGCTCGGCCGCGCGATGCTCGACGCCGGTGACCCGCGCGGGGCGCTCGCACATCTGCTCTTGGGCTTGGAGATCCAACCCGCGGCGACGCGGATCCATCACGTTGTCGCCCGCTGTTACCGCGCTCTGGGCGATCTGGACGCAGTGCCACCTCACCTGGCGCTTGCCGGAGACCGTGAGGTCACGTCCCGCGATCCTCTGCTCGAGGAGGTCCAGAGCGTCGCCGTCGGCACTGCCTCGGATCTGCGCCGAGGAGACGCGGCCACGCTGGCAGGAGACCATGCCGCCGCGGCGAAAGCGTACGCCCGGGCGGTCGAGCTGAGCCCCCGCGATGCTTCCGCCCGCCACAGCCTGGCCGCGTCTCTGGTGAGATCGGGCCGACTGGAGGAGGGTCGCCGGGAGTACGAAGAGGCGCTGCGGCTCGATCCAGCCAACGTGGATGTGCTGATCTCCCTGGCCGCCCTGGATCTGCGCGCCGGGAACGCCGACGCAGCCGTCGTCCGACTCCGTCGAGCGGTCGAGTCGGCTCCGGGATTGGTCGAAGCGCGCGTTCGGCTGGGCGCGTCCCTGGTGGCGTCGGGAGCTGCCGCGGAGGGCCTCGAGCAACTCGAGACCGCTCTGCGCAGTGACCCGGGAAACGCCGACGCCGCTAGCGAGAAGGCGTCCGCTCTCCTCGCGCTGGGGCGTGGCGAACAGGCGATCGAGATCCTGGAGCCGTTGGTGGCGGCGAATCCAGGCTCGCCGTCAGTCGAGCGCCGTCTCGCCGACGCGCTGGCGGCCGAAGCGCGCTACTCCGAGGCGGTGACGCGCTACACCGCGCTGCTCACAAGGAATCCTCGCGACGCCGACGCTCGACTGCGACTCGCCACCGCATCGACGCTCGATGGCCGTTACACATTGGCCGTGGAGGTGCTCGAAGAAGGGCTGAAGCTCGGATCCGGCCACTACCAGATCCAGCACGCGCTGGCCACGCTGTTGGCCACCTGTCCGGACGATCGAGTGCGGGACGGTGGTCGGGCTCTCGCTTTGGCTCGTGAGGCCCTCGCCGATCAGGCGACGGTCGAGCGGGCGGAGACGGTCGGGCTCGCCCTCGCCGCGATGGGTGACTTCGAGCGAGCGGCGCAGTGGCAGAGCCGCATCCTCGCGCAGCTCGGTCCCGATTCGAGCTCGTCTCTCGCGGCGCGGCTCCGAGCCAACCTCGAGCGCTACGCTCGCGGCGAGCGTGGGCTGGCGCCCTGGGAGGGGCCCGAGTCCGGGTGAACGGGCTCGGAGACTGGCGCGCCGCCGGAGCGCTCGGACCCGACTCATTGTGGGGGCGCGGCTCGCGATCCCGCCGCGTCGGCGTCTGGCCGGGCGCTGCTGCCGATGCCCGCGGAGAAGAGATCCATCTCGTCGACTCGCCAGGGAACACCGCGCTCGCGACCAGCCCGGTAGAGCGCGAGGTCAGTCTCTAGCCCCGTCGCCAAGTCGTCGCGTCCGATCTGGCGGGCCAGATTCACCGCACGTTGTTGCCATTCGAGCGCCTCCGGGAAGCGACCCCAGGCGGCATGCGTCATTGCGATGGCGGCCGCGTGACCTGGAGTCGGCCTGACCGCGAACAGGGTTTGTCCGAGATCGAGCGCCCGCGCCGAGGCCGCCGGATCGAGCTCGCGACAGCCGCTCAGGATCCGTACCAGCGCATGGGCCCATACTCCCTGGTTGGGCACTCGCTCCAAGCCTTCCTCGATGCGCTGCTTCGCTAGCGAGCAGCGGTCGAGCTCGAGCAGGACCGTCGCTTCCCCCAGGAGGGCGATCGGGTTGTCGCCGAGGAGCCGCGCGGCGTGCGCGTATTCGGCGGCGGCCTCGTCGAGCCGGCGCGCCGACTGGAGCGTCTGCGCCAGCTCGAAACGGACCAGACCAGCGTCGGGCATGCGCTCGAGGGCTTCGCGATACCGCGCGATAGCACGTTCGGGAGCGTCTCGGGCTCGGAGCAACGCGGCGAGCAGCGCGTCGGCGCGGCCGTCGGTGGGATCTAGAAAGGCGGCGAGCTCGAGCTGTCGCTCCGCCTCCGCGGCGCGATCTGCATTCGTCGCCAGCAGCTGACCCAGGAGCAGCCGCGGCTCCGGAGCGAGCGGATCGATCGCTGCGGCCTGGTCGAGGGCGGCGATGGCGCCCTCCCGGTCCCCCTGGTCCAGCTTCTCGCCGGCGTCGCGCAGCAGCTCCCACAACGTCTGTGACAGCGCATGCAGCCGCTCCATCAACGGATCGTCGAGGGCGATGTCGACGGTGCCGGCGGCAGCGAGATGTCTCCTGGCTTCCTCGAGGCGGCCCTGATCGCGATAGGCGAGGCCCAGCGGAGAATGCAGCGCGGTCGAAGATGGTTGCAGCTCGAGCGCGCGCTCGAACCTCACCGCCGCGAGATCCGGCCGGCCGCGCGCAGCTGCGATCTGACCGAGGTAGTAGTGCACCGCGGCAGTCTCGGGCGACAATGCGAGCGCGTTCTCGAGCAGCGGCTCCGCTTCGCCCTCGCGATCCAAATCGAGGTACACCTCGGCTAGACGGACCAGGGTGGGCACGTCGTCGGAGGCTCGGCCGAGGGCTTCGATGAAGCGCCGAACGCTCTCCTCGAGCCGATTGGTCGAGCGGTAGAGCTGCGCCAGGTAATACGCCCACCGGTGCTCCGGTGTCGTCTCGAGCACGCGGAGGTAGAGCTGCTCGGCGCCGGCGTAGAGCTGGAACGCGTGATAGAGCATCGCCAGCTCGCCGTCGGCCGCCGACTTCTGCTGTGGGGTCGCCTGGGCGTTGCGGAGGATTCGTTCTCGCCAAGCTTCCCGGGCTTCGAGGTGCCGGCGGATCTGTGGCGAGAAGCGGGAGAGGTCGGGCTGCTCGGCAGACCGGCCGGCGGTTCCCGGCGTCGTCTCGAGCGGCTGCGCCAGCGTCTCCGGCGCGCTCGCCAGCGCGAGCAGAGCGAGCACCAGGCGGCCCCGAACCGCCCATGATGCCCCGCGCCTCACTCCTGTTTGCCTGCGGCCGCGCCCGTTCCCCTGCGCAGCTCGTGGTAGCGGCCAGGCTCCGGCGCCTTCCACCCTTCCTCCGTCCCGTCGCTCCATTTGATCCGCACCCCCACGGCTCGCCTTCCGGGCGAGAGACCGAAGCGGACGCGAGGGTCCTGCGCGGATAGGTAGCTCCCGTCGGTATGGACCCAACGCGACAGGATTCGCCCATCGTCGAGCTCCATCGAGACGCGGGCTCCGATCGCGTCACGCCCGTGCTCGACCGCTCGGATGCCCAGCCATGCGTGGTCCTGACCGACTTCGTTGATCAACAGCTGGAGCGGCGCGGCGTTGTTGATCACTACCCCATCGTCGTCGCCGTCGTTGTCGACGTCCCCCGAGGCAAGACCGCGACTGACCAGCGAGACTGAGAGCGCCGGCTCTCCGCGAGCCTCCTCGAAGACACCCCCGCCCGAATTCATGAAGAGTTGATTCGGCTGGCGCAGCGGCAAGGTCTCGCCGCCGCGCAGCTGCTCCTCGATGATGCGCACCTCACCGTTCGCGATCACGAGGTCGAGCCAGCCGTCGTTGTCGACGTCGATGCTCGAGACTCCGAAGCCGGTGTAGGGCAGGCTGGCCGGGCCAAGGCCGCTGCCGCGCGTCGCGTCGCGAAAGAGTCCCTGGCCGTCGTTCAAGTACAGGGTGTTGGTCTCGTTGCGCAGGTGGGTGATGAAGAGGTCGCGGTCATGGTCGCCGTCGAGGTCGTCGGACGTCACGCCCATGCCGGCCTGGGCCTTGCCCTCGCCGCTCACCGCGCAGCCGGCGAGGACGGCGTCGTCGCGAAACGTCCCGTCGCGCTGGTTGATCCAGAGGAAGTTCGGCATCTGGTCGTTGGCGACGTAGACGTCGGTCCAACCGTCGGCGTCGAGGTCCGCCGCCACCACGCCCAGACCGGGTCCCTTCTTCGACTCGATCCCGGCCCGCTGTGAGACGTCCTCGAATCGCCCGCCGCCGAGGTTGTGCAGCAGCACGTCGGTGGTCGGGGCGAATGAGAGTGGTCCGCAGTAGTCGACTATGCCCGCGTCGGTGCGGCAGTTGAAGTGGTTCTCCATGGTGGCGTCGACGTAATTGATGAAGAAGACGTCGAGGAGGCCGTCGCGATCGAAGTCGAAGAACGCGGCTCCGGTGGACCAGCGCGCCACGTTCTCGTTCGGCAGCGGTAGCCGCTCGAAGGAGCCGTCGCCACGGTTGCGCCACAGCCGATTCGATCCGTAGTTCGTGACGAACAGGTCCACGAATCCATCGTTGTCGATGTCGCCGGTGGCGACGCCTTGACCGTAGTCGTCCTCCCGTATGCCGGCGGATTCGGTGACATCGGTGAACCGCAGGCTCTTCGGCCCGCGACCAGGGTCGAGGTCGTTGCGGAAGAGCCGATCGCCCGGCGCTCTCGGCGGGGGCAGCCGCGAGCGTTCGAGCGTCCGGCCGGGCCCCAGCATCGTGCCCTGCGCCACGAACACGTCGAGATCGCCGTCGTTGTCGAAGTCCAGGAGCGCCGCGCCACCGCCTACCATCTCCACCATGTAGAGCTCGCCCGACATTCCGTTGAAGTAGGTCCAGTCGAGCCCGGTCTCGGATGCGCGGTCCTGGAACACCGGCCGACGTTCGCGGCTCGCTGGCGTGCCGGCGGCGCCAGCAGGGGCTTGCGCGGCGGCTGCCGCGGCAGTAACCACCGCGGCGGCGACGGCGAAGCAGCCGCCCACAGCGGCGAAGGCAACGCCGGCCGCGCCTGCGCGCGTCGCGGATGACTTCGCGAGCCGCACCAAGCTCGCTGGTTGCGGTCCCCGCATCGCCTATCAGCTTGGATCTCTGGCCGGCCCCGCACCTTCCCCAGCGCGCGGCGCCTCATTCGCGTCACCGTCGAGGTCACGGCCGTCGCGGACGCCGAATCGCTGCGCCCGGAGCCGCCACGCTCGGCTTCCATTCTCGTCGCCGAGCCGCGCCGCGGTATCGGCGGCGAGCGCAAGAGCGTCGGGTCCGGGCTGGGCGGCGACCATTCGCTCGAGCAGCGGGTCGATTCGGTCGAACTCCTTCGACACCGCGTAGACGAACGCCAGCTTCGAGTAGGCGGCCAGGTTGGCTGGAAAGTCACGGATCTCGGCTTCGAACGCTGCGGCCGCCTCGGCGTTCCGTCCGAGATAGGCCAGAGCCTCGCCGCGCTCGAGCTCGAGGTTGGGGATCGGCCGCGACTGCCGTTCGATCGACCGCTGACGCAGACGATCGAGAAGCTCCAAGGCGTCGACGAATGCGCCGCCGACCATCTCGACCTGCGCCAGCAGGATGATCGATTCGGCTCGCGGCACCGTCTCGGCGTCGACTGCTCGGCGCGCATGGTCGCGGGCCGCCGCCCGATCACCGCGCCTCAACGCCGCGCGGCACAGCAAATCGTTCCCTTCCACCGGCAGGCGATCGAGGACCATGCGGCCATGCCGCTCCGCCTCGTCGATGCTGCCGAGCTC
>DATAFT010000373.1:0-3633 GCA_036257295.1 Thermoanaerobaculia bacterium | reverse complement strand
GCTGCGTCATGCGCCGCACCCGGCCGAGGACCTGTTGAGCGAGCCCTGGGAGCGGCCCTACACGCGAGAGGCGGCGGCGTACCCGGCGCCATGGACGCGCGAGCACAAGTACTGGCCGCCGGTCGCGCGCATCGACAACGCCTGGGGCGATCGCAACCTGGTCTGCACCTGCCCGCCGATCGCGGACTACGCTGCGGACTGACCGCCGCGCTAGCAGGCCGCTGAGAAGGCAGTGTGTCAGCGGCCTGCTAGCCATCACATCGGGCGATCCGATCCGGCGGCCCGGATCGGCCGCCTAGCGAACGCGCGTGGCAGGATCGAGCTTCGGAGGACGGACACCGCGCCGAACGGCGCCGGCAATCGGCAGGTAGGTCATCGGCTGGCCGGACGCGGCACAGCGGAGCATCAGACCGCCGCGACTCATGTCACCGCGTCCGACGAACTCCTGCGGGAACAACAGCCGGTCGCCGGAGATCGCCTCGAGGACCTCGACGTACTTCGACGACGCGATGCTGCCGAGGAGAACGATCGGGCACTCCGGACCGAGATCCGCCGCCAGCGTCTTCGCGCTGCGCTCGAGCGGACGCCGGTAGGCCGGATTGTCGGCGGAGATGTCCACTCCCGCGAACCTCCGGAGCGCCCCCAGGTCCACCCTCGCCTCGGGCGGCTGCAACCCGGTATTGGGCGTGATGACGAAGATGCCGTTGCCGGCGCTCGCTCGGGCGGTGAGGGGAACGGCCGCGAACGCCCGCGCGTACGCCAGCTTCCCGCGAAAGTAGAGCCCACTCAGAAACGTGAAGACGTCGCCGAGCGGCGCGCCAGTAGGAGCTCTCAGCCGTCGCGCCAGCTCGAACGACGCGCGCTCGGACATGATGATCTCCGCGCGGCGACCGTTGCAGCTCGCGGGTGAGAGTAGGAAGATCACTGCGACTCTCAGCGCGCCAGAGTCCGCCTCCACTCGATGCCGTGACGCGCTGCGAGTTGCTCGACATCGCGCAGCAGCTCGTCCTCCGGCAGCGAGAGGTCGATCGGGTGGCCGTAGGGCTGTCCGTAGGCGAGACCGGTCGCCCAGTAGATCTCGATCATGTTGCCGTCGGGATCGTCGAAGTAGAAGGCGAGCGACACGCCGTGGTTGAGCGCCAGCTTGATCGGCAGGCCGCGCGCGACCACGTCGCGATAGCGCGAGCGCAGATCGGCGAGAGTCTCGACCTTGAACGCGGTGTGGCGGTTGCGGGGATCGGCGAAGATCACGATCTCGTGCGACTCTTCGTCCGGCCGGCTGCTCAGGAAGGTGCTGGCGCCGAAGGGGCTGTCGCTGCCGCTGCCGCCCACGACCTGCATGCCCAGGACGTCGCGGTAGAACTCGGCGAGTGCCACGGGATCCTTCGAGTGGATTCCGATGTGGCAAAGGCCCGCGAATCTCCTGCTGTTGTCCGTCATCGTTCGGCCCTTCCTTCCCGTTCGAGCGTCACCCCGCTCGCTGCTTCGCCCCGGGCCGGGGGTTCGGGGCGGCCTAGGTGCGCGCCGCGCGCCGGTCGGCGGCGGCCTCGGCGGAGCTGGTCCAGCCTTCGCGCTCGCGCAGGATCGCGTACTCGAGAGCGTCCGCCAGCGCGATCCAGCTCGCCTCGATGATGTTGGCCGACGCGCCCACCGTGGTCCACGATCGCGTTCCCTTCTGGAAGTCGATCAGCACGCGAGTGGTGGCGGCGGTGCCCTCGTCGGAATCGAGGATGCGGACCTTGTAGTCGGTGAGATGGACGTCGTCGATCTCGGGGTGGCTGTCGGCGAGCGCCTTGCGCAGCGCGGTCGAGAGCGCATTGACCGGCCCGTTGCCCTCCGCCGCGGTGTGCATCACCTTGCCTTCGACCTCGACCTTGACGGTCGCTTCGGCGAACAGGCCCCGGCCCTCGCGATGCTCCACCACCACCATGAAGTCGACCAGCTTGAAGGGCGCTCGGTACTCGGCGTGGGTGCGCCGCAGCATCATCTCGACCGAGGCTTCGGCGCCTTCGAAGGTGTAGCCCCTGCTCTCGAGGTGCTTGACGCGCTCGAGCACCTCGCGCGCGCGCGACGAGTCGGCCTCGACGTTGCCGCGCTCGGCGAGGTGCAGGATGTTGCCGCGACCGGAGAGCTCCGAGACCACCGTGCGCATCTCGTTGCCGACCGCGCTGGGATCGATGTGCTGGTAGCTCTCGGGGCACTTGAGCACGGCAGCCACGTGGATGCCGCCCTTGTGCGCGAAGGCGCTCTTCCCGACGTAGGGGAAGTAGTCGTCATGAGGGATGTTCGCGACCTCGGCGACGTAGCGCGAGAGCTCGGCGAGCTCGCGCAGGCGCTCGGGTGCGATGCAGCGGCGCCCCATCTTGAGCTGGAGATCGGGCACGATGGTGGTGAGGTTGGCGTTGGAGACCCGCTCGCCGTACCCGTTGATGGTGCCCTGCACCATCACGGCGCCGGCGCGCACCGCCGCCAGTGTGTTCGCCACGCCGCAGCCGGCGTCGTCGTGGGTGTGGATGCCGATCCGGGTCGCGAGCAGTCCGGCGACTTCGGCGACGATCGACTCGACCTCCCACGGCAGCGCGCCGCCGTTGGTGTCGCACAGCACCACGAAATCGGCGCCGCCCGCGGCGGCGGCGCGCAGGGTGTCGAGCGCGTACTGCGGGTTCGCCTTCCAGCCGTCGAAGAAGTGCTCGGCGTCGTACACCAGCTCCCTGCCGGCACGCTTCAGGTAGCGCACGCTGTCCTCGATCATCGCCAGGTTCTCCGGCAGCGTGGTCTCGATCACCTCGCGCACGTGGAGGTCCCAGCTCTTGCCTACCAGCGTGACCACCGGCGTGCGTGCCTCGAGCAGCATCTGGATGTTGGCGTCGTGATCGCAGTGGCTCTGCTTGTAGCGCGTCGAGCCGAAGGCACAGATCTTGGCTTGGCGCAGCGGGACCTCGCGGATGCGGGCGAAGAACTCGACGTCCTTGGGGTTCGATCCCGGCCAGCCGCCTTCGATGTAGGGAATGCCGAAGGCGTCGAGACGCTGGGCGATCTTGACCTTGTCGTTGCGCGACAGCGAGATGTTCTCGCGCTGGGTGCCGTCGCGCAGGGTGGTGTCGTAGAGGAGGATCTGGCTCATGATCCGTGCTCCAGGTCTCGACTGTGGACGGTAGCACGGACGGTTCGGCAGGCCACCTGACGCGCTCCGCGCGACGCGGCCGACTGTGGTAGAAAGAACCTCTCCTCCCGGTTACTCGAGTTGCGATGATGGCGGGCCGCGACGGATGTCGCTCGCTTCAGCGGGTGGTGGATGTTTCGCAGGCGCCAGAGAGACATGAGCATCGTCCCCGCTCGACTGAGGCGGGGCGTGGCTGACGAGGAGATGCTTCCGACGGCCTCGGACGAGGACGCCACCCGCGTGTTCCCTGGTGCCCAGGCTCGTCCGGCAGACGTTCCGAATCAGGTCGGTGCCTACCACCTGCTCCGCCGCCTCGGCGAGGGCGGAATGGGAGAGGTGTGGCTCGCCGAGCAAAAGGAGCCCATCGAGCGCACGGTCGCCCTGAAGCTGGTGCGGCTGGGGATGGACACCAGGCAGTTCGTCGCCCGCTTCGAGTCCGAGCGTCAGGCCCTGGCTCTCATGCACCACCC
>DATAFT010000494.1:0-12465 GCA_036257295.1 Thermoanaerobaculia bacterium | reverse complement strand
ACGGCGGCCGGATGCAGGCCGACGCGGAACTCCTGGTCCTTGATTTCTCGGGGAACGCCGATTTTCATGTGGAGCGGGCAACGGGACTCGAACCCGCGACATCAAGCTTGGGAAGCTTGCACTCTACCAACTGAGTTATGCCCGCTCGGGCTCAGATTCGAGAATCTAGTGTACCGCGTTGTCGGCGCCGAGGACGGCGCGGAGTAATCAAGCTCATCACAGCCATCGGCAGCGCGCGCAACGGACTTGGGGTCTTGCCTTGACCCCCCATCCCGCTATACTCATCCCGTGAAGGGAAGCGCCGTACACACGCCGCTCTATTTCTTTCCCGATCAAGACTTGACCGAGCCACAACTGCGCTCGATCCTCGGCGGAGACGATCGCTCCCGTCGCGCCTGGGCCATCTCTCACCTGCTCCGCTACGCACAGTGGGACGACATCTGGACCTACGTGAGCCGTGACGAGGTCCGCGAGATCTTCGGTGACCTCGACCTCCCCGACAACCTCAGGGTGGCGTGGGGTCGCATGCTCAAAGTCGAAGCGCCCGTCGTGTAGGGGCGGGTCTCTCGCGAGCCCGGCCGCGGGCTCGCGAGTGATCGCCGTCGCGCGAAGCGCGACAAGAGCTTGCCTCCGCCCCGGCGGGAGCAGGCAAGCTGCTCCCCTACTAGCTCCGGTCTCCCATCACCAGTCCTCCTAGTCCACCGAGCAGCGATCCCTGCTCCACCCGGTTGCCGCCGGCCTGCGGCGCCGCCGCCCAGACGCGACTGGCGAGCCGACTGAACGGCAGCGACTGCATCCACATCTTGCCCGGTCCGGTCAGCGTCGCGTAGAACAGTCCCTCGCCGCCGAACAAGGCGGTCTTGATCCCGCTCACCATCTGCACGTCGTACTGCACGGTGGTCTCGAACGCGACCAGGCAGCCGGTGTCGAGTCGCAATGTCTCGCCGGCCTGCAGGGTCCGCTCCACCACGGTGCCACCGGCGTGCACGAAGGCGAGCCCATCGCCGTCGAGGCGCTGCAGGATGAACCCTTCGCCGCCGAACAGACCGGCCGCGATCTTGCGGTGAAACGCGATGCCGACCGCGACTCCCTTGGCGGCGCACAGGAAGGAGTCCTTCTGGCACAGTATCGAGCCGGCGTGCCGCCGCAAGTCGAGCGCGATGATGCTGCCGGGATAGGGCGCCGCGAACGCGACGTGTTGGCGCTGGCCGGCACCGTTGCCGAACACCGTCACGAACAACGACTCCCCGGTGAGGACGCGCTTGCCGGCCGAAAGCAGCGAGCCCATGAACCCGCCGCTCGACGACTGCGCGCTGCCATCGCCGAAGATGGTCTCGACCTGGATTCCGGGATCCATGTACATGAAGCTGCCGGCCTCGGCGATGCAGGCTTCGCCGGGATCGAGCGTGATCTGCACGTACTGCATCTCCTGGCCGACGATCTCGTAGTCGATCTCGTGCGCGCCCGCTCGCGGGGGAGGCGGAGGCGACGCATCGGTGACTCCGAGCGCGGCGGCGAACGGCTGGCGGGAACCGATCGGCTCCCAGTTCGCCATGCCGTGGCTGAAAACGTGCGCGGTGCGGGCGATCTGGCCGCGACGAATGCGCTCGATCACCTCGGCCTCGGTGAAGGGCCCCTGCTGCTTGCCGTCGACGGCGACGTACCACTCGCTCATGGGAAGGATCTCCTCGTTGGTCTCATTGTGTTTGACGCGGCCGCTGGGCCGGCGGCTCGGCGGCGGGCGGCTCGAAGGTGACTTCGAAGAGGCGCGGCCACAGCTTGCCGGTCAGGTAGAAGGTCTCGGTCTCGCTGTTGTAGGCGATGCCGTTGAGCACCTCGGCGCCGGCTTTCTGCTCCGCCGGAGTGAGCAACCCGGAGGCGTCGATCATCGCGGTGACGTGCCCGCTCGAAGGATCGATGCGGGCGATCCGGTCGGTGCCGTACACGTTGGCGTAGACCTGGCCGTCGACGCACTCGAGCTCGTTGAGCTCGCCGACGGGAGCGCCGTTGGCGACCACGGCGACGCGACGCAGCTCGAGGAAGCTCTCGGGGTCGCGCTCGGTGAGGAGGTCGGTGCCGTCGCTCATGATCAGGTGCTCGCCGTCGTAGCAGAGTCCCCAGCCCTCGCCCTCATAGGAACGACGTTTTTTCTCGCGCAGGGTTGCGTGGTCGCGATAGAACGCGATGCCTTCACGCCAGGTTAGCTGGATGAGCGTCTCCCCCACCAACGTGATGCCTTCGGCGAAGTAGCGGTCGCCGAGCCGCTCCTCGGCGAGTGGGCGCTCGACGCCCGGGCGCCAGCGGCGCACCAGCGACATGCCGTAGCGTCCGGCGCTCTCGATCAGGCCTTCCGGCTCCCACTCCAATCCCTGGGTGTAGGCGCTGGGGTCATGGGGAAAGGAAGCGAGCACGCGGACGTGGAGCTCCTGGGGGGCGTCGCCGGCGCCCGTCGTCGGAGGGGCGGCCTCCCTCTCGCCCACTGCTCGCGTTTCGGTGGACGCCGACGCGTCGGCTCGCCCCTGCTGACAGGCGGTGAGAACGAGATGGCCCGCCGCCACCGCCACCATGACTGCGGCCGCGCGCGCGACGCCAGTGTACCGAGTGGGAGGCGGTCGGCGAGGAGGTGAGAGGATCGGGTTCGTGCTCTTGGCCAACGCCGATTTCGACGATAGCACGCGACTACGCAGACCCTCCGGCGCGGCGCGGCAGCCGGTCGAGCATGGGGTGACCGAGATGCCGCGCCACCGCGGCGCCCGCCGCGTAGGTGAGGAAGGCCCAGGCCACTCCCACCGTCGTCGCCAACACCAGCCCAGTGCACAGCACCCCACCGCCGCCGGCGAGACCGGACACCACGACCGTGAGGTCGTCGCCGACGAGCGCGGTGCGCGCCGGCTCCTTCGACCACGGCGAGAGCTGGGTGGTGAGGAGCGAGCCGATCTCGTAGGCATCGCCGGTCACCGACAGGAAGGGCGCGGTGGCGGGAGCCAGGCCCGCGCCGAAGACGACGCCCCGGGCACTTCGCGCTCCCCACCGCAGCAGCCACACACCGGGAAACACGGTGAGCAGGAACGGCAGCCCGGTGGTGAGCAGATGAACGGCGACGCTGTCGGCGGTGTCGAAACCGGCGAGTCGGCCCGCGTACTCCCCGCCTGCCTCGACGAACGGTAGCCAGCGCGCGAGCAGCGCGCCACCGTAGAGCGGGGCGATCTCGAGCCGCCATACCCGTCCGCCGCCCAGCTCGCAGCCGAACGCATGGAGCAGCTCGTGGATCGGAACGTAGATCCACCAGGCGCCGATCAGTCCGGCGAAGACAGCGACCAGCCCGAGCACTCCCCGCTCGAGACAGCGCTCGAGCCCGTTCAGTAAGTCGTTGAAGGGGCGCAGCAGGAATCGCATCACGGTGGCGTCGCGCGGCGCGGGAGACTAGCACTCGCTACGGCGCGGTCAGCTCGCGCCGCCGCGTGGGCTATCTGGGTCGTTCGCGGCCCCGCCCGCAACCCCCCGCGAACGACCCGGATCGTGCAGCGGCAGCGTGATGCGCACCGACAGCCCCCCGCCCGCCCGGTTGGCGGCGGCGATGCCGCCGCCGTGCACCTCGACGATCCGCCGCGCGATCGGGAGGCCGAGCCCGGTCCCCGCGTCGTCGGTCGAGAAGTAGGGCTCGAAGATGCGGTTCATGTCTTCGGCGCGCACTCCAGGGCCGCGATCGGACACGTCGATCGCGATCGTGCCGTTGTCGGTGTCGACGCGCACCGTGACTTCACCGTGGTCGCGGCTGGCGCGCACCGCGTTCTCGAGCAGGTTGCGCAGCGCTCTTGCCAGCAGCCGCTGGTCGATGCGAGCCGGCGCCGCGGGCGCGCTGCTCTCGAACCGGATGTCGACGCCCGGTGGCGGCGCGGCCTGATAGCCCGCGGTGACCGAGCGAGCCAACGCCACCACGTCGCCGGGACGAAGGTCCATCTGCGGCACGCGGCTGTAGGTCGAGAACTCGGAGGCGATCGCGCGGAGCTCTTCCACCTGCAGCAGGATGTTGCTGGTGCAGCGCTCGAAGACTTCGTCGAAGCGCGCCGGGTCGTTGGCGTAGACCTGTTGCATGTGCTCGGTCGAGAGCCGGATCGGTGTGAGCGGATTCTTCACCTCGTGGGCGATGATGCGCGCCATCTCGGCCCACGCTTCGAGCCGCTGCGCGCGCAGGATCTCGGTGACGTCCTCGACTACCAGCAGCGCCGCGGGATCGCCGCCGCCGGGGACCGGCACCCACACCACGCTCCATTCGCGGTCCACCGCCCCCGCGGATCGCAGGCGGCGGCGCAGGGGAGTCGCCGCGGCCTCGCGTTCCGCATCGCGCAGGAACTGCTCGAGCCCTTCGATCGGCGCCATCGCGGCGACTCGCGCGATGGGAGCTCCGACCTCGACTCCGAGCAGCGCCTTGGCGGCGTGGTTGTGCAGCATCACCCGGCGGTCCCGATCGAGCGACACCACCGCGGTGGTGATGCTCTCGATCATCTTCTCGATCACCTGCTTCTCGCGCACCAGGTCGCCGCGGCTCTGCGCCACGCGCCGCGCCATCTCGTCGATCGCCGCCACCAGCGTCCGCAGCTCCGGCTCGCTCGGACGCAGGCCGAGCGAGGAGGCGCCGCGCGCGATGCGATCGGTGCCCTCGACGATCTCCATGACCGGCCGGGTGAAGCCGGCGGCCAGCCGCGCGCCCACCGCGAGCACCAGCAGCAGCAAGGCCACGGTGACCACCACCACGCGGCGGCCTAGACGCGCGAGCTCGAGACCCACCGCTTCCTCTTGCGCCAACAGCGGAGTCGACAGGTAGAAGCGACGGTCGAGCGGCACGTCGGGCGCCGCCACCTCGAGCGGCGCGTAGAGCTCGAGGTAGGTCCGGCCCGCGGCGGTGCGGGTGCGCGCCGCCAGCGCGTCCTGCCTCAACGCGAGCTCGGAGAACACGTCGCCGGGGATGCGCGTGGGCAGCAGTCCCGCGGTGAACAGCTCGGGACGGCTCGACGCGAACGACTGAGACCCCCAGTACACGTTGACTTCGCGATCCACCACCTGCGCCAGCCAGTCGAGCACCTCCTGCTCGAGCACGGCGCGGATGCCGAATCCGGGCTCGAGCGCGAGCAGGTACTCGCTCAACACCCGCTGCGCCACCTCGAGCGCGACCTCCGCCGCGGCCCGATGCTCGGTCTCCAGGCGTTGGTCGAGCGCGCGGACGAGGACGGCGTCGAGCAGCAGCAGCGGGACCACGATCAGCACGGTGAGAATGAGGATGAGACGGCGCGAGTAGGAACGCAGGGCCGCGCCCAGGCGACGCCGGACGGTGTCGTCGCCGAGCATGAGCAGCAGTCCGAGAGCGGCGACCACCGCGGTGGCGAGCAGCGAGCCCACGGCATGGATGCCGACGCGCTCGAGGCCGGCGAGCAAGCCCAGCCTCGGCAGATACACCGTGGTGGTGGTGGCGCCGTGGCGCAGCGACCAGAACCAGGCCGGGCCCTCCGGGGTGATCCCGACGCCGCTCGCCGCCCGCTCGGGAGGCGTCGATCGCCGCCACGGCATCAGCAGCGGGCGATCGCCTTCGTGCACCACCAGCGAGGCGCCGCCGCGGAGAGAAGAACCCTCGACCGCGAGGCGGCCGCGCAGCAGATCGATCTCGAGCTCCTCGAAGGTGGCGCGTCCGGCCGGCGCCGCCAGCGGCACGATCCAGAACAGGACGGCCTGCGACTCTCGATCCGCATCGGGCGCGCTGCTCGGTACCACGGTGGCGCCGCCGTCGATCCAGTGATCTGCGCGCACGCCCGCAGGCGGCAACGACTCGGGATCGATCTCTCCTTCGCGGACGGTCAGTCCGTAGGAGAAGAGCGACGGCTCGGCGGCGCCGACGTCGACCTGCACCGCCGACGCAATGTCGCGCCGCGCCAGCGGCGAGCCTCGCCACAGAGCGACCGCGAGGTCGCGCTCGGCTCCCGGGGTGGTCGGCATCGCCGCGATCTCGCGCGCTCGCGCCGAATGGAGGAACCCCTCCATCTCGTCCGCGAGCTGCACCGCGCGCGCGTCGAGCGCCCGGCCGGAGAGAGCGGCCAGATCGCGAGCCCACCGCGAGCGCAGTCCGCTGCGATAGGGGATCTCCCAGGACACCGCGGCGATCAGGCAGGTCAGGACCAGCGCCGTGAGCCAGCGGCCCGAGAGTGCGCCGCGCTGACTCTTCATCGTGAAGATTGCGGTGGCCGCCCCGACCAGGAGCAACGCCAGCGCGACCGGTGTGCGATCGCACAGCGAGCCGGCGAGGAGAACCGCACCGACGGCGAAGCCGAGCAGCCGTGCGGCGCGCCGCTCGCGGTCCGCCGCGGGCGCCGCCGGTGCCGGCTGCGGGAGCGGTGCCAGCGTCGCCAGCGCGAGCAAGACCATGCCGGCGCGATACGCGAGCGCTGCGCCGCTCGCCCCCAGCTGCTCGCCGAGGTCCGGTGTGGTGTCGAATCGCTGCGCGAGCCAGGCCAGTCCGAGCGGGAGCGCCGCTCCCATCAGCGCACCGGGCCAGCTCCGCGACACTCCTGGCGCCGAGAGTCGTAGCCTGAACCAGGCCGCGCCGAGGAGAATCGCCCCGGCGAGCATCGCCACCGCAGGCAATTCCGCGCCGCCCGCTCGCGCCAGCAGCGCGACCCCCGCGCTCGCTACCAGCCCGGGCGCCAGCGCTCGCGCCGGCACTCCGGTGCGAGCGACCGCTCGCGCGCGATCGAGCGCCGCGATCAGCAGGGTGACACCGAGAGCGATCGTCGCCAGCTGGCGCGAGCGGCGACCGAGATCGGCCTCGGGCTGCGTGGCCATCCGCATCGTGAAGCCGCGACCGGAGCTCGCTCGCAGCGCTCGGCGATCGGAGCTGTCGCTGTTGCCTGCCGCGGCGCCCGCCGCCGCGTCACGCTCGATCCACCAGCGGAAGGAGCGTCGCTCGAGCAGCGCTCCAGGCGTGAAGGGCAATCGGTCGCGCGGAAAGCTGCGGCCGGCCGCGATCCACCAGGTGTTCGCTCCGTCCTGCGCCGCGCGCAGCGTGTAGAGCGTGGTGGCGGTGTAGCTCGAGACGAAGTCCGTTTCGTCGCGGCGGCGCGCCAGCGGGTCGACGTCGTGCAGCAGGCCTTCGCCCGACCACGCCACCGCCTCGCCGTCCTGATCGAACAGCAGGTAGCTCCAGTCGCCGCCGTCGTTGGCGGCCAGCGCGCTCAGGCGGTCGAACGCGTCGACTCGTCGCGATGTACCGGAGAGATCGGCGACCGCCGAGTGCGCGCGTTCGGCAGCGCCCTCCAAGCGATCGAGCAGGGCGTCGAGCTTGCCCTCGGCGGAGCGGCTCCAGGCCGGGGTGCCGGCGAAGCGCGCCATCGCGGCTCCGCCGCCGAGGAGAGCGGCGCTCAGCAGCAGGCCGGCGGCAAGGATGAGCGCCTCGCGCCGGCGCGGCCGCCGCGCCAACGCGATCACCGCCAGCGCGCCGATGGCGATGGCAGCCGGAACTGGTGCGGTGAGCAGAAGAAGGAGGAGAGCGGCGCCGAGTGTGAGATAAGGGAACAGGTCCCTCAACCCTCACCTCGTATGACGTAGCGCCGCATCTTCATCGCCAGGCCGTTGCGAGAGAGGCCGAGCAGGCGCGACGCTTCCGACTTGTTGTTCTGGGTGCGGCGCAGCGCCTCGCGAATGGCGACCTTTTCGCAGGTGGCGACCAAGCGCTCGAGCTGGAGGTCGGAGCGCTCGTCGATGCGCGGCATGGCGCCCAGCGACGACAATCGCACCTCGGTCGGCAGCAGATCGACGTCGACCGGTTGGCCGGACGGACAGAGATAGACCATCTGGCGGGTGAGGTTCTCGAGCTCGCGCAGGTTGCCGGGAAAGTCGTAGGCGGCGAGGGCGGACATCGCTTTCACCGTGATGCCCGCCACGCGCTTGCCGGTCTCGTGACAGAAGCGGTTGATGTAGCCCTGGATGAGGAGCGGCAGGTCCTCGCGGCGCTCACGCAGCGGCGGCACGTCGATCACGAACTGCGAGAGCAGGTACGCGAGGTCGACGCGGAAGCGATCCTCGGCGACGCTCTTCTCGAGCGGCTCCTGCGAGCTCACCAGGATGCGGACGTCGGCACGACGCACCAGCGAGGTGGCCGATTCCTCGACCTCACTGGTGCGCAGGAAGCGGACCAGCCGCGCCTGCAGATCGAGGCTCAGGTTCTCGGGATCCTCGAGGAAGAGACTGCCGCCGTCGGCGAGCATGATCTTGCTCTCGCGCCGCAGCGGTCCTTCGCGGCCGGGCACCTGGGCTCCGAACAGATCGGCTTCGACCTGCCGCTGCTCGGCGCCGCTGCAGTTGACGACGACGAACGGTCCTTCGCGGCGCGGGCTCGAGAGGTGGAGGGTGCGCGCCAGCAGCTCGCGTCCAGAGCCCGGCTCGCCTCGAAAGAGAACGTGGACCTCGGGGTCGGCGATCGAGCGCAAGGTCTCCATCACCTGGTGCATCATCCTCGACTCGCCCACCACCAGTCCCGGCGCCAGCACGATGTCGCGACGCAGGCCGGTGCCCGGGAGGATCGGCTCGTAGCGGCCGACGTGATGGACCAGCCCCTGGATCAACAGATCGGACAGGGCCTGGAACGCCGGCATCACCGACCACTTGCCGGGACGGAAGAACGGCAGCGCGCAGACCACGGTGTAGGAGCGGTCCATCGCGTTGAGCGAACTCGAGAAGACGAAGGTCGTCTGATGCCCCAGCCTGCCCTCGAACAGTCGCGACTTGACGCCGCCGTTCTCGCGCGACGACGCCGCCTGCTGCAACAGGTCGCCGGCGCAGGTGAGCCAGGTCGGATCGGTGGTGGCGACGAACTTGATACCGGGGTTGCGCGGCTCACCGCCGTGACAGAGGAAGAACACGCCGCCGCCGAAGTCGCGGAGCACGTGCTTGACCAGCGACTCCAGCGTGACGCGGCTCTCGGTGTCGGTCAGCACCCACTGGCTGATCGCCGCCAGATGCTCGGTCATCACCTCTGGCGTGATGGTGGGCTCGGGAAGCGTGACTCCCTGAGAGGTCGCGCCGTCGTCGCGCGACATCGGCGCCGGGCTCACGTCCTCCACCAGCAGCGTGATGCCTCCGAGGCGCACCTCGTCGAGCGCCTCGAGCCGCGCCTGGCGCACCCGGCGTCCGTTGACCAGGATGCCGCGTCGGGTGCCCAGATCCTCGATCATGAGGTCGTCGCCCTGGCGGCGGATCCGCGCGTGGCGCTTGCTCACTCCGGTGAATGGTAGGTAGATGTCACACTCCGGCTGACTGCCCACGACCAGGTCGGAGGCGGCAATCGGGAAACGTTGGACACCGTTCTTGGCGTAGGCGATCAGGCGATACATCGGCGCAATCTTAACTCGTCGGCGCGCCATTTGCTCACTTGCTGCGCGGCTGGTTGCGACGTGCGGGTGCGAAGGGGGTGAAATCGCTCTGTTATCGTCCCGCGCGATGCGCGATCTGCTGCTGCGAGCCTGCCGCGGCGAGCCGGTGCCGCGGCCGCCGGTCTGGCTCATGCGGCAAGCCGGCCGCTACCTCCCCGAGTACCGGCGCATCCGCGAGCGCACGACCTTCCTCGAGCTCTGCAAGACGCCGGAGCTCGCCGCCGAGGTCACGGTGCAGCCGGTCGACATCCTCGGCGTCGACGCCGCCATCGTGTTCGCGGACATCCTGTTGATACTGGAGGCGATGGGGGCCGACCTGCGCTTCGAGGCGGGCGACGGCCCGCGCTTCCCGTCGCCGGTGCGAAGCGTCGAGGACGCCGCCCGCCTCCGCCGGCCCGACGTCGAACGGACGCTGGGCTACGTCTTCTCCACCATCCGTCTGGTGCGGCGAGAGCTCGAGCACCGGGTCCCGGTCATCGGTTTCGCCGGCAGCCCGTGGACGTTGGCGGCCTACCTGGTCGAGGGTGGTGCCTCGCCGTCGTTTCCTCGGCTGCTGGCCTGGAGCTACGCCGATCCCGCCGGCCTGCGACGTCTGCTCGATCGCATCGCCGACGCCACCATCGACTACCTGCGCGGCCAGGTCGACGCGGGAGCCGAGGCCGTCCAGCTCTTCGATACCTGGGGCGGCCTGCTGAGCGCTCGCCGGTGGGACGAGATCGCCCGCCCATCGCTCGAGCGCATCCTCGCCGGCGTGCCCGCCGGAGTGCCGCGGATCCTCTACTGCCGCGACGGCTCGCACCTGCTCGAATCGCTCGGTACCCTGCCGGTCGAGGTGCTGTCGGTCGACTGGCGCGTCTCACTCCGCGAGGCGCGCCGGCGCAGCGGAGGCGACAAGGCACTGCAGGGCAACCTCGATCCGTGCGCGCTGCTCGGGCCGCTGGAGTCGATCCGCCGCGAGACCGCGCGCCTGCTCGACGACGGCGCCGGCGGACCGCACATCGTGAATCTCGGCCACGGCATCCTGCAGCAGACGCCCGTCGAGCACGCGCGCGCGTTCGTCGCGTTGGCGCAGGGGCGCGATCCGTAGCGGCGGGTCAGCGCAGCGGGTCGGTGTCGAGCTCGAGCAGAGTGATCGCGTCGCCAGTCGGCTGTCGCAGGTGAGCTTTACGGTCCGAAGTCGCCGGCGTCGCGCACCGCGGCCTCGATGCGCGCAGCCACTTCCTCCGCGGTGAGGTCGGAGGTATCGACTACACGGTAGCTGTCGTCGAGCCGCAGCGGCGAGTGCGAGCGCTCGCTGTCGCGCCGATCGCGCTCGCCGATGGCGGCCACCACTTCGTCCAGCGCCGCACTCGGCCGCGAGCGCTGCTCGTCGCGCAGGCGCCGCCCGCCGCGCACCTCGAGTCTCGCGTCGAGGAAGAACTTGTGCGGAGTGTCGGGAAAGACCACCGAGCCGATGTCGCGTCCTTCGACCACCGCGCCGGACGGCGGCACCGCTGCGCGCTGCACCGCTGTCATCCGCCGCCGCACGGCGGGCTGAGCCGCGATCCGCGACGCGGCGCGTGTCACCGCCTCCGTGCGCAGCTCGTCGCTCACCGCCTCGCCGTCGAGACGCACGACGACCGCGACGCCCGGGCCCACGCTGACCTCGATGCGGGTGACTTCGAGCAGCCGCTCGACCGCGGCGGTGTCGTCGGGATCGATCTGGGCGCGCACCACCTTGAGCGCCGCGGCTCGGTAGAGCGCGCCGCTGTCGAGGTAAACGACGCGGAAACGCGCGGCGAGGAGCCGCGCCACCGTGCTCTTGCCGACGCCAGATGGACCGTCGATCGCGATCACCCTCGACGGCGATCGAGCGGCTCGGGCGGAATCCGAGGCTCCGCCGGCGCTCACTTCGTCGTCTCGCGCAAGCGACGCGCTCCCCGGGGGGCGGGCGGTGCCGGGGAAGCCTCGCGCACGCGAGGCGCTCCCCGGGGGGCGGGCGGTGCCGGGGAAGCCTCGCGCAGGCGCCGTACCTCGTCTTCGGTGAGCTCGCGCCAGGCGCCGACCGGCAGTCGCGCGTCGCGCAGGGGTCCGATCGCGACGCGCCGCAGCTTCTGCACCGGATGGCCGATGCGCATGAACATCTCGCGGATCTGCCGGGTGCGGCCTTCGGCGAGGCGCACCACCCACCAGCTCGCGTTCGCCGCTTCCGGCGCGCGGCGGGAAGTGCGGGAGCGCTCTCGCGCGGGAGTGCGGTCCCCGGCCTCGAGGTGACGGCGCTCCGAAGCGTCACGCCGGGCGCGGGCGCGGCGCGTGTTCACGCCGAGCCGCGGGCGGATCTCGCTCGGCGCGGTGGTGCGGCCCTCGATCGGGATGCCGCGCCGCAGCTTGTCGAGTGACGGCTCGTCGGGCATCCCCTTGACCTTCACCTCGTACGTCTTCTTGCAGCCGAATCGCGGGTGCGAGAGGTGCATCGCGAAGTCGCCGTCGTCGGTGAGGAGGAGGAGCCCTTCGGTATCGAAGTCGAGGCGCCCGACTGGGCGCAGGCCTCTGCGCAACCTCTCCGGCACCAGATCCATGACGGTGGGACGGCCCTCCGGATCGCGCACCGTGGTGACGCACCCCCGCGGCTTGTTGAGCAGCAGATAGCGGTGCTGCGACGACACCCACACGCGCTTACCGGCGACCTTGATCGAGTCGCGCGCCGCGTCGGCCCTGGCGCCCAGGGTCGCGACCTGTCCGTTGATGGTGACCTGGCCGGCGCGGATGAGGTCTTCACAAGCGCGGCGCGAGCCCAGGCCCGCAGACGCCAGGATCTTCTGCACGCGCTCGCCGGCGGGCTGGGGTCCATCGCGGCGAGGCGCCGAGGTGTCGCCGCTGCGCGGGCCCTTGCGATCACTCTGCTGCCGCGGCGCAGCTTGCTTCGGAGTCTCCTCGGCGGCGCCTTCAGCGCGCGGCCGCCGCGGTCTGCCTCGAAAGGCCGCGCCTCCTCTGCCGCCGCGCTCGCCGCCAGCTGTGCCGCGCCGCGAGCGATCGACCGGTGTCACTCGTCCTCCAGACGCTCGTCGTC
>DATAFT010000328.1:0-4958 GCA_036257295.1 Thermoanaerobaculia bacterium | reverse complement strand
CGCGCGAAGACATTCTGCGCAACCGGAGCCGCGTCGTCCCAGGCGACGATGAAGTCGCCATCGGCGCCGACCGCCACCGACGGGTTCCGTTCGCGGCCGGTGGTATACGCGCTGATCTGGAACTCGTTCGCCAGCGCGGCGCCGCTGCTCGAGAAGAGATGGGCGAAAACGCCCCGGCTGTAGCCGTCCTGGAGGGAGCTATGCCAGACCACGACGAACTGGCCGGAGGTCGAGACCGCCACTGATGGGGCGCTCTGATCGTCGACGGTGTAGGCGTTGACCTGGAGCTCGCTAGTCAGTGGAGCCCCGGCGCTCGAGAAGCTCCGGGAGAAGACACCCCAGCTCGCACCGTCCTGCAGGTAGCTCTCCCAGGCTACGATGAAGTCTCCATTCGCTGCGGCCGAGACGGAAGGGTTCCTCTGATCGTCCGTGGTGTAGACGTTGATCTGGAACTCGCTCGCCAATGGGGTGCCGGCGCTCGAGAACCTGCGGCCGAAGATGCCGCCGGTCGCGCCATCCTGGGTCGCGCTGAACCAGGTGACGACGAAGTCGCCGTCCGCCTCTGAGGCGACCGCCGGGTTGAGCTGCTGGCCGGTGGTGTAGGTGTTGGCCTGGATCCCGCCGGTCAGGAGAGTGCCCGCGCTCGAGAAGCGACTGAGAAAAACCTCGTAAGCACCGGCAAGCGAGCTACCGCGCCAGGCGATGACGAAGTCGCCGTCCGCATCGACTGCTACCGATGCCAGCCGTTGTGCGGCGGTGGTGAAGATGTTGACCTGGAACTCGATCGCCAGCGAAACGCCTGCGCTCGAGAATTGGCGAGCGAAGATGCCATAGCTGCTACCGTCCTGATTCCCGCTGTCCCACGCGATCACGAAGTCGCCGTCGGCCTCGGCGGCCACCGCCGGGAAGCGCTGCGCGGAGACGGTGTGGGTGTTGACCTGGAACTCGGGCCCGGCTGGATCCTTCTGCCCCAGTACGGCACTGTGTGTTCCGATCGCGGCGACGATCGAGATCAGGGCGTACCGACCGAGCAACCGCGTCATCTCTTCTCCTCCCGACCGCGGTGCCCGGCCTTCTGGGTCCGCCCCGCGAATTCAGGCAAAGTGTCAATGAGTGTATGGACGGGGAGCCCATGCGTCTATCCAGCGATATAGACGGTCATCCATACCTACAATTCCCGATTGATTTGCGCCTGGATCACCTCACCGCCTGTGAAGCGCGTTGCATTTACCGACTCTTTGGTCGCAGCGCTTGGTCGCGTCCCGGTAGAGACAAAAAAGCCGGCGACGGCCGCCGGCGTTAACAACCCGAAGTGAGGTGTCTAGTCTACAGGGCGCGAGCGGCCAGCGCCGGAATCCGCCGTCGCCCACCGTCGCACTCCGGCATGTCTTCGCTGCCGGAGGATCGAACTACCGTGGAGGCACCGTGCTCGGCTCCTGCGGCTGAGCGTCAGAGTCCTCGATCTCGATTCCATTGGCGTCGAGGAGGCGCCCCTGCGAGCCGTAGAAGAGCGCCAGCGCGCGGCGATACGCCGCGATCGACGTCACCTCACGGCTACGGGCTTGAGTCAGGTCCTCTTGGATCTCGAGCACCGTAAAGCTGGTCGACAGACCGTTCTCGTAACGCTTCTGCTCGGCGTCGAGGTTCTTCTCGGCGAGATCGGTCGACTTCTTCGCGAGGTCGATCGCCTCGGCGGCGGCCAAGACCGCGCGCGCGGTGCGGCGCACCTCGGTGAGGATGGAGAGCTTCAGGTCGTCGAGCTCGGTGCGTCCCTCCTCCACGGCGAGATCCGCAATCGTTCGATTGGCGCGGGCCTCGCGGTTCTGGACCGGGTACCCGAACACCAGTCCGGCCGACCAGCCGTCGAAGTCCGCGTTGACGATCTGATCGAATGCATCGGAGTAGCCACCGGGAACGATCTGCGGCGGCCGCGGATCGAAGATGCCGCCGGTGCCGCCGACGTTGACGTCGCCGCCGAGGCCGTTGAAGCCGTAGCGGAGCTGCAGATCGAGCCGGGGCCTGACCAGGTTGGAGAACACGCGCTGGTCGATCTCGAGGTTGGCGAGCACGAGATTCTGCGCCCGCAGCTCGCTGCGCTCGGCCATCGCCACTTCGATCGCCTCGTCGACGTCGACCGTGACGCGGGCCATCTCGGGATCGGTGGTGGGCAGGATCGGCACGGTCCACACGTCGGAGCCCTCGAGGTTGAGGAGCTGGCGCAAGCGATCGGCGGCGTCGTCTGCCCGCGTCTCGGCGCGCAGTACCTCTTCCTCCCGGGTGGCGACACCGACCTCGCTCTGCACCAGCTCGAGGGGCGCCATCGTGCCGACGTCGACCTGGATGCGGTTCATCTGGTGCAGCTCCTTGGCGAGCTCGAGGCTCTCGAGCGAGACCTTGAGCTGCTCCTGCCCCTCGACCACGTCCCAGTAAGCCGCTTCGACGTCGAGCACGGTGGTGATCACGCGCTGCTCGAGCGCCTCGAGGCTGATCAGGCTGTTGTTGCGCGCAATGTAGATACCGCGCTTGGTGACAGTCGAACCGAAACCGCGAAGCAGCGGCTGGTTGAAGAGGAAGTCGGTGCCGATGTTGTAGCTGGGGTTCACCGTCGAGAAGATCGAGTTGGTCTCGAACTTCGAGTTGTCCCAGGAGAAGCTGGCGACGCCGCCGGTCGAGAGCAGCTGGTCCAGTTGCAGGTTGAGCGATAGGCCCTCGGTGGTCCGGATGTCCGCTCCTTCGATGGCGGACACGGCCGGGCTGGTCTCCTCGAAGATGTTGGCGTCGGCTGACAGAAATAGATCGAAGATGCCCTTGGCGCCCATGATGCCGGTGAACGCCTGCTCGCGGCGGTAGCGTTGGACCTGGAGGCCGAGGTTGCGACGCATCGCGGCGATGATGGCCTCTTCGAGGCTGAGCTGGAGCTGGCCATCCCGCACCTCGAGATCGGGGGCGGCGGCGAGGCCCTGCGGAGCGGTGCGCACCACCTCCTGGGCGATCGACGCCATGGCGTGGAGCGAGCCGACAGTAATGAATACGACCGCGGCGGCGAGCGCCCGTCGTCCGCGGCGATGTTCCGACCGTCGACGCATCACACTCCTCCTCTGGCCCCCGACGCGCACCGGGCCGCGCGTGTTTCAAGAATTCGAAGCGTTGACCGTACTTTGCCGTCCCGCACTGGGTACGAGGAACGGCACCCCGAGGTTACGGGCGGAAGTTACCCCAAAGCACCGCGTTGCGGCGAGGGGGGACCGGCGGAAGTGAGCTCCCCAGCGTAGAAACAGGCAACCGAGTGACCCGGCGCGGACGGCTGGAGCGGGGGCGTCTCTATGGCGCACCGCGGCCGCGCGATCGGGCAGCGGGTATGGAAATGGCACCCGGGTGGGGGATGCAACGGACTGGGCGGATCGCCGGCCAGGATGATGCGTTGGCGGCGCCGTCCGGGGTCGGGCACCGGCACCGCGGACAGCAGACTCACGGTGTAGGGGTGAAGCGGCCGCTGGAACAACTGGCGCGCCGGCGCCAGCTCGACCACCTTGCCGAGGTAGAGCACCGCGATGCGATCGGCGATCTGCTCGACCACCGCCAGGTCGTGCGCCACGAACAGCAGCGCCAAGCCGAGGCGATCCTGGAGCTGCGCCAGCAGATTGATGATCTGCGCCCGCACCGAGACGTCGAGGGCCGACACCGGCTCGTCCGCCACCACCAGGCTCGGCTCGGTGGCGAGCGCGCGGGCGATGCCGACGCGCTGGCGCTGGCCGCCCGAGAATTCGTGCGGATAGCGCCCGGCCGCGCTTTCCGGCAGGCCCACCAACCGCAGCAGCTCACGGACCCGCTCGCCCACTGCCGACCCGCGCGCCAGGCCGTGCACGACGATCGGCTCGGCCAGTGCGTCCTCGACCGACAACCGCGGGTTGAGCGAGCCATAGGGGTCCTGGAAGATCATCTGAAAGCGCCGACGCCGCTGTCGCAGCGCTCCAGCGTCGAGGGTGACGATGTCCTCTCCGTCGAATCGGATCGACCCAGAGGTCGGTTCGAGCAGCCGAATCAGGCAACGTCCGAGCGTGGTCTTGCCGCTGCCCGACTCCCCCACCAGACCGAGGCACTCGCCCGGCGCGACCTCGAGATCGACGCCGTCGACCGCGCGCACGACGCCGCCCTCGCGCCGTAACAATCCACCTCCGAGACGAAAGTGCTTGCTGACGTTGGTGGCCGCGAGGAGCGGCGCGGCGGCGGCAGCGATGGTCATGGCTGCGCGTGCAGGAAGCACCGCGATCGCTGACCTTCGCCCACCGCGAACAGCGGCGGCGACTCGCGCTGGCATCGCTCGAACGAGTCCGGGCAGCGCGGATGAAACGCGCACGCCGGTGGCCGCTCCGAGGCATCGGGGACCTGGCCCGGGATCGACGGCAGCTTGCCCCGCTCGCCGGGCTGCCCGAGACGCGGCAACGCGGCGAGCAGACCGCGCGTGTACGGATGCGACGGCGCGGCGAAGAGAGTCGCCGCGCTCGCCTCCTCCACCACGCTGCCCGCGTACATCACCACCACGCGGTCGCAGGTCTCAGCCACCACCGACAGGTCGTGGGTGATGAGCACGACGGCGAGCTCGAGCTCGCGACGCAGGCGATCGAGCAGCTCGAGGATCTGCGCCTGGATGGTGACGTCGAGCGCGGTGGTCGGCTCGTCGGCGAGCAGGACCTGCGGCGAGCAGGCGAGCGCCATCGCGATCATGGCGCGCTGGCGTTGGCCACCCGACAAGCGATGCGGGTAGTCGTCGAGGCGGCGCTTCGGATCCGGCATCGCGACCAGCTCGAGTAGGCGCTCGGCTTCTCGCCGCGCCCCGGCGCGCGTGATCTCGCGAGGGGCGCGCAGCGCCTCGACGATCTGATAGCCGATGGTGAAGACCGGATTGAGCGCCGTCATCGGCTCCTGGAAGACCATCGCGATGCGGGCGCCGCGCACCT
>DATAFT010000319.1:0-1520 GCA_036257295.1 Thermoanaerobaculia bacterium | reverse complement strand
GTCGCCCTGCTCGACCGCCGCGGCGTCGTTCTCCGCGGGCATCGCCTCCGGCTCGAACCGGCCGAAGAGCGGCGCCACCTGCCAGCCCGCCTTGCCGTCGTAGGCGAACACGCTCTTCGTTCCCTCGTAGGTGAACTCGAGACGGAAGAGGTTGGGCCGTTTGATCTCGCGGACGACGCGCGCGACCCGTCCGTCGCTCGCGGTGATCGTGCCGGTCTCGCGGATCGAACGGAGCGCGCGTAACTTCTCCTTGCCACCGCGCGCCAGAAGGTGCGCCTCGACCACCTCGTCGACCGGCGACGGCGTGGGAGCAGGCGGCTCGGAAGGTGGCGAGGAGCACGCCGCGATCGAGATCGCGACCAGCGCGGTGGCGATCCACGGCGCGTGACGGAGTCGTCGCGACGACGAAGCTGCGGTCACGGCCGTCCCCGCAGGGCGGGCCTCGGCTGCGCGTGGCCTGGACCCAGGATCGGTTGGTTGGGATTGGACGGCACCCCCGGCCTGACGGGCCAGGACGAGGGATAGCCCCAGCCGCCGCCCCAGTAGCCCGGATCGACCGGATCGCCGAGCTGCGGCAGGTCGCCCGTGCCGTAGGAGTCGCGCTGCGCGTCCTCGCGCGCCTCCGCTGCTTCGCGCTCGCGCGCCGCAGCGTCGTCGGCCGCGATCTGCGCCTGCATCGCCTCCTGGTCCGCCTTCTCGCGCGCCTGCCGGTCGGCCAAGATCGACTGCTGCTCGGCCGGTGTCATCCACTGACCCTCGAAGTCGACGTACCCCTGGGCGCGATAGGCATCTTCCCCGCTCATCCAGCGACCGTCGTGCTGAACGCGCCCGAGCGCGCGGTTGGCTTCGGCGTCGTCGGGCAGAACGGCAACGACCTTCGACCAGGCCTGGCGAGCCTGTGTCGAAAGCCCCTCGTCCGCGGCGAATCGAGCCAGCTCTCGCCAGCCTTCGCCGTCGTCCGCCGCGATTTTGGCGGCGCGCGCCTTGAATTCCTCGACCGGCGAGGTCCCCTCCTCGATACGCACCACGTTCGACAGCTTGACGGTCATCTTCCCGGCGCCGATGTCGACCGTCACCGAGTCGTCGGTGTGGCCGACGATCTGGCCCGAGAGCTGGCCGCCACCCTTGAGGTAGACCTCGTCGGCGACGACGGGAGCAGCCGTCAACACGATCGCCCCGAGGAGTGTTCTCAGACGCGCCACCGCATTGGCCCTTCGATCGTTTACGGCGTAGGTCCGCATCTCGTCCATGTGCGAAGCTTGTGCGCTCGGCAGTGTACACCGCCGGCATCCAAAGGAGGTCCGCGCCATGATCACGTCCTCCACCGACCATTTGAAGGTCGAGCTCCTCGACCGAGTCCTGGTCCTCACCCTCAACCGGCCCGACCGCCTCAACGCGCTCTCGCGCGAGATGATCGAGGCGGGGATCGCCTGCCTGCGCGCCGCGATCGAGGACCCGAGCGTGGGCGCCGTCATGCTGATCGGCGAGGGCCGCGCGTTCTGCGCCGGCGGTGACGTCTC
>DATAFT010000318.1:0-2185 GCA_036257295.1 Thermoanaerobaculia bacterium | reverse complement strand
GAAGGCGTTCTTCGACGCGATGACGACCACGTTGCCGCCCATGCGCTGGCGCTTGAAGAGCCGCACCGCCTCGCGCAGCGTCAGGAAGTACCCGGTCAGGTTCACCTCGAGCACGAGGTTCCAGTCGTCGAGCGTGAGCTGGTCGATCGGCGCCGAGCGCGTGATCCCGGCGTTGGGCACGACGATGTCGACGCCGCCGTAGGTGTCGCAGGCTTCGGCAAAAGCGCGGGCCACCGACGCCTCGTCGGTGACGTCCGTCACGACGCCGACGCACGCGCCGACGCCGGCGTCAGCACAGGTGCGATCGACCACGCGCGCCAACGCGTCGCCGGCCATGTCGAGCGCCACCACCGCGGCGCCGTCGCGCGCAAGCGCTTCGACGATGGCCGAGCCGATGGCGCCGCCGGCTCCGGTCACCAGCGCCACCTTGCGTTGCAGCGGCTTCTCCTTCGACTTGCCCAGCTTCGCTTGCTCGAGACTCCAGTACTCGACGTCGAAGAGGTCGGCGTTGTCGAGCGCGCGATAGGGACCGAGGCGAAGCGACAACGCCTTCACCTCCGCGGTGTGCTGATAGAGGTCGCCCGCGATCGCGGCGGCTTCGACCGACGCGCCCACCGCGAAGATGCCGAGGTCGCGCACGGCGATGATGCGCGGCAGCGGATCGAGGCGCTTGAGACCGGCGCGGCCGCGGTCGTGAGCGTTGGTCTCGAAGTAGTCGTCGTATCCCTCGACGTAGTTGCCGAGAGCCTCGTCGACACTAGCGGTCCAGCCCTCGACGTCGGCAGCGTCGAAGGGAGGCAGCACCAGCGGATACGCCTTGGTGCGGATGACGTGATCCGGCGTGAGCGGACCGGTCTCCAGGATCTCCTCGGCGTCGGGCGACGACACCAGCTCGTCGATCGCGGCGTCGCGCCGGAAGTCGAGCAGCCAGCGCTCCGGCGCCTTCGCTCGCGCCGCCGCGCGAGCCAGAGCACCGCGCAGGATCGGCGCCGCCAGGGTCACGTGCTCGGGCGACGCGGGCGGATTCGGAGACGGACGGCGTGGCGCGAGCCGCCGGCCGGCGCGGTGCTCGAGGAAGGCTTCGGCGCGCGTCACCAGCTCGAGATGGCGCTCGTAGCTCTCGCGAGCCGTGGGGCCCCAGGTGAAGAGGCCGTGGAGGTCGAGCACCATGGCTTCGGCCTCGGGCTCCTCGTCCATGGCGTCGGCGGCCACTCGCGCCAGATCGAACCCCGGCATCACGTAGGGAACGAGGACGACGTCGTCGCCCAGTGCCTCGCGGACGAACTCCTCGCCGCGTTTCTGGTTCGTGATGGCGAGGATGGCGTCGGCGTGCGAGTGGTCGACGAACTTCGCCGGCAGGAAAGCGTGCAGCAGCGTCTCGACCGATGGATTCGGCGCCGCCGCGTCGAACAGATGACCGCGTAGCTGGTTCACCATCTCTTGGTCGGAGAGGGATGGCAGCGAGCGGAGCCGGCGCAGGTACTCGAGGTCGAGGCCGGGAAGGCCGGGCGGCTCGATCGAGTCGAGGTTCCAACCCGATCCCTTGACGTAGATGGCTTCGATCGAGTCACCGAACAGGTCGCGGTGCACACTCTTGACCGAGGTGTTGCCGCCGCCGTGCATCACCAGCGCGGGCTCGGAGCCGATCAAGCGCGAGGTGTAGACGCGCAGCGCGATGTCCTCGCCCCACGAGGCGTAGCGCTCCACCAACCGGCGTGCTTCCTGATCCGACCAACGACTCTGCATGGAGATCTCGTCCCCCCGGCGGCGTGAGGCGACGATCTTAGCTACAATCCGCCACCCGCATGCGCTATCAAGCCGTCCTCTTCGACATCGGCGGCGTCGTGGTCGACTCGCCGCTTCACACCATCGCCCGTTACGAGCGCGAGAACGGGATTCCCGAAGGGTTCCTCAATAGCGTCGTCCGCGACACCGGACCGACCGGGGCCTGGTCGAGGATGGAGCGCGGCGAGCTCACCGCGGCCGAGTTCTGCGCCGACTTCGACGCCGAGTGCTCGGCGCGCGGCCATCTGCTCCCGGCCGCCGCCGTGCTCGAGCGCATCGCGCTCGAGAACAAGCCGCGGCCGGCGATGATGCGGGCGCTCGAGCGCCTGCGCGCGAACGGTCTGATCACGGCGGCGCTCACCAACAACTGGAAGAGCGACGGCGAAGCGAGCGATCGTCA
>DATAFT010000307.1:0-4731 GCA_036257295.1 Thermoanaerobaculia bacterium | reverse complement strand
CAGCTCGGCCTTCTCGAAGTCGAAGGTGACCTTGTCCGAGTTCAACACCACTTCGTAGAGGAGCTTGCCCTCGGCCAGCTTGCCGGCGGTCTTGGCGCGCTCGAGCGCGTCCATCGCCGTGCCGGAGACCTTCTCGATCTCGACGCCCTGCTCGGTGAGAGCCTTGTCGTGATTCTCGAGACGATTCTGGGCGTCCTCGATCTGGGTCTCGAGCGCCGTGACGTGCTCGTCCATCTTGGTGGCGACGCTCGTGGTCTCGGTGCGCACGTACTTCTTGGTCGCGCAACCCGCAGAGCCCAAAATGATGATTGAAGCCGCGATTCCAACCGCCGCGCCTGTGATCCTCATGACGACCTACCTCCTTCGGTCTTTTCTGGATCCTCGGGATCCGTGTGTCTGAAGACCCATTTCGCAACTCGCATGCCAGTCTCCAGCGCCCCAGACGGGCAGCGCCGGGCCGCCGCGAACGGCCCCGAGCCGGGAAGACGGGAAGTTTTCCCTGTTTACCCTAGGGCCGAACCGGGTCGAGACCGGAGGGCGGCGCTCAGGGGGAGCGACGGTCCTGAGAGCGCTCGAGGTCGATGCGCTTGAGGGCCTCGAGCTGGCTCTCGAGCTTCTCCACCTCGCCCTCGAGGCCGTCGACGCGGGCGTTGAGGCCGAGGATCAGCTCGGCCTCCATCCGGTAGGGGCTGCTCGGGTGCTCCCGCACGAGACGGCGAAGCAGCGAGTAGCCGGCCGCGGTGTCGCGCCCGCCGCCGTTGCTCGCCAGGTTGAGGATGGCGAGCCGGTAGAGCACCCGGTCGGCGTCGACGGTGGCGTCGACCCCGGCGAGATGCGACTCGTAGCCGCTGCGAGCGCTCGCATAGTCGCCCGCATCGAAGGCGGTGTCGGCGAGCTCGAGCAGTGTCGCCACGGCGGGCGGTGTCGCGGTGGCCACGGGCAGCTCGATCGGCGGCGCCGGCTGGGGCGTAGGGAGGATCGAGGGCTCGAGCACCGCGACATCGCCGCCACGCGCGCGCCCGCTGCGGCAGGCGGCGGTCGACGCCATCACCAGGAGACCAACCGCGAGCGGCACGACGAAGCGGCGAGCCACGATCGTCGGCGCGCCCGCGCACCTCTGCCGCTCGTCCTGGTCAGTGGCTGTAGTGGAGTCAGCCGGGAAGATCGGCTGTCGGTTGAGAGTCGCCAGCTCCTGCACCCTCCACTCTCGAGGACTCTAACAGGAGGACGAAGCGACTTCCGCCGCCGGTCTCGTCCTCCACCCACACCGCTCCGCCGTGCCCTTCGACGATGCTGCGAGTGATGGCGAGACCGATGCCCGTCGATTGATCGCCGCGGCGCATCTCGTCGACGCGGTGGAACCGCTCGAACACCTTCTCCTTGTGCGCCTCTGGGATCCCGGGCCCGGAGTCCCACACCTCGCAGACCACCGCCGACTCGGGCAGGCCGTCCGCGGCGGCGCGCCCGGGTCCCAACCGGCGCGCCACGTCGTCGCGCGTGAGCAAGGGGTAGAGCCGCACGCCCATGCGGCTGCCCTCGGGCGTGAACTTGACGGCGTTCGACAGCAGGTTCGAGAACGCGCGCCGCAGCAGGTTCTCGTCCCCGGGAAGCCGAGGCAGCCCGGGAGCGACCTCCACCGAGGCGTCGAGACCCTTCTTCTCCGACAGCGCCGCCACTTCCTTGATGGCGTCGTGCATCACGCGCTCGAGATCGCAGGGGAGGAAGTGGTAGCGCACGCCGCCGGCGTCGAGCCTCGCCAGATCGAGCACGTTGGCGATCATCGACTGCAGGCGCGCGCCACATTCGAGATTGAGGTCGAGCAGCCGGCGCTGCTTCGGGTTGAGCCCGCCCGGAACTTCGTCGAGCAGGAGCTTGGTGGTCTCGAGCATCGACGCCAGCGGCGCCTTGAGATCGTGCGACACGTTGGACACGAAGTCCTGCTTCAGACGATCGAGCTCGCCCAGTCGCTCGCTCATGAAGTTGAAGTTCCGGGCGAGGCTCTTCACTTCGGGCGGTCCCTTGGCCTCGACGCGGAACGCGAAGTTGCCGCGCGCGAGCTCGCCGGTCCCGCGCTGCAGCCGCCGCATCGGCGCCGCGATCGATCGCGCCACGATCAGCGACAGGAGCGCGGCCAGCGCGATCGCGGCCACGGTCGCGCCCCAGGCCAGGTTGCGGGCGCGCCGCGCTCTCGAGGCGCTGACCTCGGCCTTGTGCCTCATCTGCGCGCGAGAGATCTGGAGGAACGCGGCCAGCTCTTCGCGCAGCCGGTTCGACACGTCGAGCCCGGCCTCGGCTTGAAGGTCGGGCGCGCCCTCGCGCCACACCCGCAGCAGCCGCTCGGCGGCCTCGCGCTCGGGCACCGACAGTGCCAGGGCGTCGAGCGCGGTCAGGTCGCGCTCGACGGTCGCTCGCACGCGCAGGCCCTGTTCGAGATAGCGAGGGTCCTCGAGCAGCAGGTACTTCTGGGTGTACTCGCTCATCTCGCCGATCGAGCTCATGAGCTGGAGCCCGAGCGCCAGCGCCTCGACGTCGACGGCGGCGAGATCGGAGGCGGTCTCGACCAGCTCGTCGACGATCGCGAGCTGGAACAGGCCGGAGAGTCCGACCAGCGCCACCAGGACCAGCGCGCCGCACGCGATCCTGGCGGCGAGCGACATGTCAGGTGAGCCCGTACGACTTGAGCTTGTTGCGGATGGTCTTGACGTCGACGCCGAGCCAGCGCGCCGCCTCGGCCTTGTTGTTGCCGGTCTGCTCGAGCGTCTTGAGGATCAGCTCGCGCTCGGCGTCGGCGACGGTGGTCCCCAGCGGCACAGCGATCGTCTCCTTGGCGGACGCGCCGGGCTCGCGCAGGAACAGCGGGAGATGCTCCTTGCCGATGCGTCCGGTCTTGGCCAGCACCAAGCCGCGCTCGATGACGTTGCGCAGCTCGCGCACGTTGCCCGGCCACGGGTAGGACTCGAGCGCTTGCCGCGACTCGTTGGACAGTCCCTCGACCTCGGTGCCGTGGCGGCGATTGCCGTGATCGACGAAGCGCGTCGCCAGCAGCGCGATGTCCTCGGCGCGCTCGCGCAGCGGTGGCAGGTGCAAGCGCAGAACGTTGAGGCGGTAGTAGAGGTCCTCGCGGAGCTGACCCTTCTTGATCGCGTCCTCGGGATCCTTGTTGGTGGCGGCGAGGTGGCGGACGTCGACCTGGATCTCGCCGCGGCCGCCGATCCGGCGCACCTTGCCGTCCTCGAGCACGCGCAGCAGCTTGGGTTGGAGCGCCATCGGCATCTCGGCGATCTCGTCGAGGAAGAGGGTGCCGCCGTGCGCCATCTCGAAGCAGCCCTTGCGCTGGCCGATGGCGCCGGTGAACGAGCCCTTCTCGTGGCCGAAGATCTCGCTCTCCATGAGCTCGGCCGGGATGGCGGCGCAGTTGATGGCGTGGAACGGCGCGGCGGCCCGCCGCGACAGCGAGTGGATGGTGTTGGCCGCCACTTCCTTGCCGGTCCCGCTCTCGCCGCTGATGAGCACGGGGACGTCGGTCGAGGCCACCTCGCGGATCATCTTGAAGAGGTCGCGCATCGCCTTGCTGGTGCCGACCAGCTCGCCGAGGCCCTCGGCCTCCGCGGCGCGGCGGCTCGACTGCAGGGTCGACGCCATGCCGTCGAACAGCGCGCGCAGCCGCTCGTAGTCGACCGGCTTGGTGAGGAAGTCGGTGGCGCCGCCCTTCATCGCCTCGACCGCCAGCTCGACCGTGCCGTGAGCGGTGATCAGGATCACCGGCCGGTCGCGGCCCGCGCCTCGGATGATGCGCAGCAGGTCGAGGCCCGAGGTGTCCGGCAGGACGACGTCGGTGAGCACCGCGTCGGGATCGAACGCGGCCACCCGCCGCTCCGCCGCGGCGCCGTCGGCGGCGGTCGACACTTCGAACCCGAACGATTCGAGCCGCTCGCGCAGCACCTCGCGCATGGCTTCCTCGTCGTCGACGACGAGGATCTTGAGGGGGACGGTCATGGGCCTCCGGCTGCGGCTGGGCGAGCGTCTGACATCCGGAGAGCATAGCGGAGCCCCGGCGGGGCGCTCGACGTCGTCCGCGCGCTCGTGATCGCGCGGAGGCGTGCGTTACAATGCACGGCACCAGGGATGGGGCAGTAGCTCAGCTGGGAGAGCACCACGTTCGCAACGTGGGGGTCGAGGGTTCGAATCCCTTCTGCTCCACCATCCCCGCTCGCGGAGCGAGCGGGGCTGGCGGCGCAGGAGGGATTCTGGCCGGCAGTCGAGCGGCCTTTGGCCGCTCGACCTGGGCACGATTCCCCCCACATTACGGGTTCAGTCTCCGCTCGCTTCGCGTCGCGGAGATTCGCAGGGTCGACCGGAACCCGGTGCGGGTCGGGACGACTGGCGCGCCGGAGGCGCGACTGGCGTCACGAGCCGCGCTTTCACTCAACTTTCAGCGAACAGGCGATCGAGCGCGCCCGCGTGAGCCAGATAGCGAGAGGGCGACACGTCGGCCAATGCTCTGAACTCGTGGCTCATGTGCGCTTGGTCGAAGAAGCCGGTGTCGAGAGCGAGGGTGGCGAGGTCAGGCGATCCTTCGAGCAGTCGCATGGCGACGCGGTGGAAGCGGACGACCCGCTGCAGCACCTTGGCCGAGACGCCGGCTCGTGATTTGAACCAACGTTCGAACTGGCGCTGCGAGATGCCCGCGGCTTCGGCGAGGCTGGCGACCGGCGCACCATCGGCGGCCAC
>DATAFT010000263.1:0-11755 GCA_036257295.1 Thermoanaerobaculia bacterium | reverse complement strand
CTGATCAGATCCGGTAGTCGGCTACCGTACGAAGGCAAAAGGAGAAAATCCATGAGGATTCGAATCGCATCGATTGCGACGATCGCCATGAGCGCGGTCCTCGCGCTACCGATAGCCGCTCGCGCCGCCGAGATCACGGTCTGGGAGCACGAAGACTTCCGCGGCGCCTCGACCGTGATCGACGGCGCGACCTCTCGACTCGACAGCGGCTGGAACGACCGCATTTCCTCGTTCCGCGTCGACTCCGGCAGCTGGGAGCTGTGCCGGGACTGGGACTATCGCAACTGCCGCATCGTGGGGCCCGGCACCGAGGAGCTCTCGCGCCTGGAGTCGGGTTGGAACGACAGCATCAGCTCGCTGCGTCCGGTGAGCGGGTCGAGCGCTCCGAGCACCAGTGCGGAAAAAGTGGCGCAGCGCCTCTACTCCGGCCTACTCGGACGCGACGGCGATTCCGAAGGGCTTCGCAACGCCGCTGCCCAGATCCGGGCGGGTCGCATCAACGACCTGGTCGGGGGCATGACGCAGAGCCAGGAGTTCAGGTCGCTTAGACAGCGGCTCTCTTCGTCCGAGCTGCTCGACCAGCTCTACCGCGGCCTGCTCGGCCGCGGCGCGGACAGCGCGGCGCGTACCGCGTACCTGCCGCGGATCGAGCGCGGCGACGTCAACAGCGTCGTGCTGGACCTGATCGCGTCCGAGGAGTTCGGGGGCGGCTCGACGGCGGGCGGCGGCTCGACGGCGCCGACCGTCAACCGGGACGAAGTGCGCGCGAACGGCAGTGGCGTCGTGATCTGGGGCGGTAAGGGGTCCTTCGAGACCATCAATTCGGCGCGAGTTCAGCTTGCCGACAACGGTCGCATCCGCATCAGCTCCACCGGCAGCTCGCCGCAGACGCTCGACGGCACCTATACCCGCGAATCGGCCAACTTCGTCCGCATCGACACCGTCGACGTGCCGTACAAAGGCGTCCAGAACGTCAACGGCGGCGTCACCTTCGAGCGCAACCAACTCGCCCGCATCGACGTGACGTCGGGAACCCAGGGCGTGCGTGACCGCGTGGTCTACAACTTCGTCGCCGACGGCTACCGGTTGGCGTCGGAGGAGAGCCTGTGCCAGCAGGAGATCAGGGGGCGGCTCCAGTCGCAGGGCCGCTCCGGAAAGAATCTCGCGTTCCTGGCGCCGGAGCGGTCGCGAGTGACGTCCAACCGCTACCGCATCACCGGCGAGGTGGTGATCGTCTCGGAGAACGCAAGCGCCGAGTACAGCTGCGAGGTCGACTCGCGAACCAACCAGATCCTCGACGCCAGCGCCAGCGTCGTCGCGAGCCGCTGATGCGGTAGCTCCGAGTCCGAGCCCCCTTTAAAGCCGTAGCCGGCGGTCGATCCGACCGCCGGCTCGGCTACAATCGGCGCGCATACACATACCGCAGCGCGGGTAGAGGACGGGTCGGTCGACGCGTCGGCGCGCCACCCGTTCCTCCGCGCTTCGCCGATCTCATGGGGAGGACGACGATGAGCTGGTCGAAGACGCTTCTCGGCGGAGTCTTGGGCGGAATCGCCATGATGGCGGTGGACTTCGTGACCCACGGTGTTCTGCTCGCCGACACCTACCGCCGCTACCCGGAGGTGTTCGACCAGGCAGGCGGCGGGGAGCTGTGGTTCACCCTCGTCTGCATCCTCATCGGCGTCATGCTCGGGATCCTGTTCGCCAAGACGCGGCGATCGTGGGCGCAGGGAGTGACCGGCGGCATCGCCTTCGGCTTCCTGGTCGGCATGGCCTTCTTCTTCCGCAACTTCTTCGATGCCCTGGTGTACGAGGGCTTCCCCTACTACCTGGCATGGTGCCACGGCACCATCGACGCCGTCGCCTTCACCGCAGCCGGCGCGGTTCTCGGTTTGATGATCAGGAGCGAGTGATCAGTTGGGTCGGCGGCCGCTTCGCACGCGCCGCCGCCCCGACGCGACGCCGATCGCGTCGTAGCCGAACTTGTCGCGGATGGCATCGACCGCCTCGTTGCGGCGGCGATCACGGAACAGCTCGAGCTGCCCGTCGAAGCGGCCGAGGTTGGAGAGCGCGATGCCGAGCAGCCGGATCGGCGCTCGGCGCCGCTCCCGCGCCGCCGCGCACAGGTCCCGCACCACCGGAAACAGCTCGAACTCGGAGCTGGTGGGGACGATGGTGCGCGATCGGGAGATGGTCTCGAAGTCGGCATAGCGCAGCTTGAGCGTCACCGTGCGCGCCTCGACGCCGCGCTGGCGAGCGCGCCAGCACACGCGCTCGCACAGCGAGGCGAGCCTCGACTCGATGGTCGCCGGATCGTTGGTGTCGCGGCGGAAGGTGCGCTCGTTGGAGAGACTGCCGGCGGTGTCGCCCTCGACGTCGTGCTCCTTGAACGCGGGGCGGTCCTTGCTGATGTCGGCCGACCCGATGCCGAGTGCCCCGTCGCGCACGCTCTCCGCCCAGGCGCCGAACACGGTGCGCAGCACCTCGACCGGAGTCACCGCGACGTCGCCCAGCGTCCGCAGCCCGAGCGTGCCGAGCTTCTCCTCGGCCACTGGCCCGATCCCAGGGAGCCGCCGCACCGGCAGCGGCGCCAACACCGCCGCCTCCTGCCCGGCTGCAACCAGCAGCACTCCCGCCGGCTTCGCCAGCGCGCTCGCCACCTTCGCCATCGATCGGCAGGTGGCGATCCCGGCACTGGCCGGCAGGCCCAGCTCCTCCTTGATGGTCGCGGTCATGCGACGGACAACAGTCTCGATCACCACATCGTCGGTCACCCCTCGCATCGAACCGCGCTGCTCGAGCTCGCGCCGATACATCCGCTCGCACCCGCCGAAGTCCATGTACAGCTCGTCGATGCTCGCGACCTGCACCACCGGCGAATAGCGCCGCGCGATCTCGCGGACGGCGCGCGAGTAGGGCTCGTAGGTATCGTGGCGCGTCGGCACGTAGACGGCGTGCGGCGCCAGGCGCGACGCGGTGACCAGCGACATCCCCGAGCGCACGCCGAGCGGACGCACCTCGTAGCTGCACGAGGTGACGACGCCGCGCTCGCCGGGCCTGCCGCCGATGATCACCGGCTTGCCTTCGAGCGAGGGGTCGAGCACGCGCTCGACCGACACGAAGAAGGTGTCGAGGTCGAGGCAGCAGATGCGGGGATGCGAGGCGTTCACGACTGCGCGTTCACTCCTGCGGCGGCCTCGACCAAGACGGGTGATCCTCAGCTCGACACCGCGGCTTCGAGCTCCACCACCGGGATCTCGCGCGCCGTGCGCCGCTGGTAGACGTCATAGTCCGGGTAGATCGCGACCAGACGCGGCCAGAGCTCGGCTCGACGGTCGGGCGTCGTCGTGTGCGCCCGCATCTTCTTACGCAACGGCCCAACCTGGACCTCGACCACCGGATCGGCCACCAAGTTCACATACCAGTCGGGATGGCGATCCGAGCCGCCGTAGGAAGCCACCAGCGCGTAGCCGCGGTCGGTGGTCAGGTAGAGCAACGGCTGGGTGCGCGGTCGCCCGCTCTTCCGGCCCTTGGTGGTGAGCAGGAGAATCGGCACTCCGATCCAGCCACCGACCCAGCCACCGGTGAGGCGGTAGAGCGCCGTGTGCGCGCCGGTCACGTAGCGCGTGAGCTCGTGTTGCAGCGTCCCCTTCTGCGGTTTCGCGGCCACGGCAAGATTCTAGAATGCAACCTCATGACGGCGCGGTAGTCTGCGTGCACGAAAGCAATGACGACCCTCGCGCACCCACCGTCTCACCCCTCGCGTCTGGCCGCCCTCCTCGTCAGCGCAGCGACGTCGGTGCTGCTCTGTTCGTCGCCGCGCGCCGCGACCGCGCAGCGGTGGGAGCTCGCCTCGGCTGACGGCCTCCGGCTCCACAACGTGTCCGCCGAGCCCGCCACCTTGGCGGGCAAGCGCGCCGTGCGAATCACCATCTCGAGCGAGGCAAAGGCGGTCTACGAGCGGCTCCAGGCGACGCCTGCACCTCCCCCGGGCGGCGCCACCGCCGCCGCAGCGGCCTTCCTCGAGCTGCTCGCGCTCGTTCCCGATTCGGAGCTGGGCGACGGCACCATCGAGATCGATCTCGCGGGCGAGGTCCGGCCCGGCGCGCCGCCGGGGGCTCGCGGTTTCATCGGCGTCGCCTTCCGCGTGAAGCCCGACCTTCGCACCTACGACGCCTTCTACCTGCGACCCACCAACGGCCGGGCCGAGGACCAGGAGCGCCGCAACCACACGACGCAGTACGTCTCCCATCCGGACTGGCCGTGGTACCGGCTACGCCAGGAAACGCCGGGGCGATACGAGTCGTATGTCGACATCCAGCCGGGCACCTGGATTCACCTGAAGATCGAGGTGGCCGGCGAAAAGGCGCGGCTCTACGTGGACGGCGGGGAGCAGCCCACGCTGGTGGTCAACGACGTCAAGTCGGGGCCCGGCGCCAGCGGTCAAGTGGCGCTGTGGATCGAGGGCTCGACCATCGCGCACTTCGCGAACCTGGTGGTCACGAAGAAGTAGCAGCCTTCTTCGAGTCGACGCCCGCAGCTTCTTCGGCGCGCGCCTTGCTCGCGATCAGAGGCACGAAGACCAGAAAGCTCTCGCTGGCGAGCTTGGCCGAGCAGTCGAGATCGTCCACACGCCGAACGCCAGTGGCACGAAGAACGGAATGCCGCCGAGGAACAACGTCAGCCATCGCGCCGCCGAGTTGGATGATGGCGTAGACGAAGCCGATCCAGACGCGCCGAAGGCGAGCGTGCCGAGGCGAGCGCGCAGTGGCTGCGGCTTGCTCTCCATCAGCGCGGACCGCGGCACCAGGCGACTCTGGATCCAGGCGATCGCACTGAGGAGCAACGCCTCGATCGCGACCAGCACCACCAGGTGGAACGGCCGCATCCGACCCGTCACCAGCAGGTAGAGGACGACCGCGTTGCTTCCGGCGACACTCAGGAACTGGCGCGCCATCTCCCACGGCGAGCCGAGGGGATAGCGCGCGAGCAGGGCGTCCCACTCGGCGATCGACGCTGCCTTTGGATTCTTCTTCACGAGCGCGGCGTGCCAACCAGCACGCCAGGCGCTAGCGTAGCGTCAGGCGCTCGACGCGCAGGGCTTCGAGGTCGTGGTCGAGGTCGGCGATGCTCTTCTCGATCTCGGCGAGCCGTCCGCCCGCTCGAGGATCGAGCTCGGACGGAACTTCCCACAACGCGTCCCCGTCGGGTCCGTAGGCGCGGATCGGCCGCGCCTCGACCAACCAGCCCAGTCGTTGCCGCGTCTCCCATGCGACCGGCGCCACGGCCGTCGCCGAAACTCCGGCGGGGAGATCCGACGAGAAATCGACCCGGCAGGTGCCGCGCTCGCGCGTCTGGCGGCGACTGGTATCGATCAAACGACAGTCGAGGACGAGACTGGAGATCGCCTGGTCGCTGCCGTTGCGGATGGTGAAATCGATCGCGTGCTCACCGGTGGCGACGCTGCTCCAGTAGTTGGCGCTCACCACCTCGACCTTCTGCAGTTGGCGCCGGCTCGACAGCACGGCTGCCTTCTCGGCGCGCAGGTCGCCGAGCAGACCGGTGCGGCGGTCCACGGTCCTGTCGACCGCCGCAGTCACCACGCCTTCGAACGACAGGCCCTCGACCGGAGCGAGGACTCTCGACTCCACGGCGAGCCTCACCGACGGCGGCAGTGGCTTGCTCCGGGCCTCCATCGTCTCCATCGCCTGCACCAGCCGGCGCGCGTCGTCGCCGACCAGAACGTCGAGCGCCTGCTCGAGCGACGCGAACTCGCCGGGCGAGAGCTGAAGACTCCACTTGACCCGATCGGCGCTGTCGTGCAGGTCGCCGAGCGAGTCGGCGCTGAGCACTGGTTGCTGCTCGACCAGGGCGAGGCTGGCGACGACCACGACTGCGATGAAGCCCACTCTTCTCACGTCCGACCCGTCTTGCAATGAGCGCACCGACTTATCATTGGAAATACGACAAGTCAGTTGACTCTTCCTGTAAATGGCTGTCGGCTAGACACTTGCTAGCCTTCCACGGGCGGTGCTCGGGTGGGGTGAGCGGTCACGGCTGACAAGCCGTGACCGCTGGAGCTGACGTGCAGTGGCGATCAGTCCGCGACCGACAGATCGACGCCCTTGAGCTCGCGCAAGCTGCCGTCGACGACCGCGACGCGGTTCTTGATGTCGCCGATCGCGCCCGCCTCGCGCGGGTCGATCTCCGACGGCACGTGCCAGAGCACGGCGCGCTGCGCGCCATAAGCGCGGATCGGCCGGGCGTCGACCTTGCGTGACGGCCGCGGCTCGGACTCCCAGCCGACATAGGACTGCGCGATCCCGGTGGTTCCGGGCGCGAGTCCAGCGGGGAAGACCGCCGGACAGGTTCCGCTCTCGCGGGTCATCGGGGTGCCGTTCTCGAGCAAACTGCAGTCGAAGAGCAGCTCGGTCAGGGTCTTGTCGGTCCCGTTGTGAACCGTGAGATCGATCCAGCTCCGCCGCGTGGCGAGGCTCATGCCGTAGCCGGCGCGAACGACGGCGACCTGGTCGAGGTGCTTCTGGTGCTCCGCCGCGATCGCTTCGTACTCGCTGAGCTCGGCGAGCAGACCTTCGAGCTCGCTGTTGGTCCTGTCCGCCGCGGCGGTGATCAGCTGGCGGAAGGTGAGCGCATGAATGGGCTCGAGCACCCGCGCTTCGGTCTCGACCCGCGCCGACGCGGGCAGATCACCCGCCGCCTCGGCCTGCGCCAGCATCTCGCGGGTGGCGTCTCCGACCAGCACGTCGATCGCAGCGTCGAGCGCGACGGCGTCCTTCTTCGAAAGCTCGAGCTCCTTCTTCATCGCCTCCGTGCTCTCGTAGAGCGAGAACATCGAGCTGGCGTCGAGCCGGATCTCGCGATGGCAGGACCATAGAAACGAAGCGATGGCGAGCGCGATAACGTTGGTCAGCCGCATATCCCCTCCTGTTCCGAACGAGCCCCGCGTCAAAACACAAAAGAAGAGTCGTGACGCTTCACTGGCCGCGCATCGAGGATTGCAAGGCGCGCACCACTCGAGAGCCATTCCGACTCGCGCCGCTGTTCTCTCCTGGTCCGACCGACGAATCGGAATCCGTCCTACACGCGAAGCCGAGAGGCGCCGACACGCGGACCGCCGGCCTCTGACGCAAGCGCCATGGCTTCAGTCAGTTGCGGCGACGGCGGCGAGCGCGTCGAAATGCCGCTTCGCGATGGGGCACGAACTGCGATGGTCGAGCCGCCGCTGGCGGCGTTGACCCGTGGTGACAGGCGGCGTTGACAACGCGTGACGGTCGACGGCTCGCGTCGTCCGTGGACGGCGCCGGTGAAGTCGGGGAGCAGGGGGCCGCCACCAGCGTGTGGGCGGCGGGGGGACCGGAGCTCGAAGGCGTGCACGCGCTGGCGCCGGCGAGCGCCGAGCGGTTGTGGTCCCTCTCCGAGCAGCTAGTAGCCCGCGCTGAGTAGCACGGGCTACTAGCCGACGATCTCGCGGGCGAGGACGGCGCTAGGCTTTGCCCGACGCGGCCTTGCCGGGCTGCGGCACGACACGGATGTAGGGCAGCGGCTGCTCCCAGGTGCCGTACTTCGCCTTGGCGTCGTCGTTCGACACCGCGGGGAGGATGATGACGTTGTCGCCGTCCTTCCAGTTGGCGGGCGTCGCCACCTTCTCCTTCGCGGTGAGCTGCACCGAGTCGAGCAGCCGCAGGATCTCCATGAAGTTACGCCCGGTCGACATCGGGTAGGTCAGCGTCGCCTTGATCTTCTTGTCGGGACCGATGATGAACACCGACCGCGCCGTGGCGTTGTCGGCCGGAGTGCGGCCGACGCAGCTGTCGCCGGCCTCGGCCGGCAGCATGTCGTAGGCCTTGACGATCTGCAGCGTGGGGTCGCCGATCAACGGATAGTTGACGGCGTGGCCCTGCGACTTCTCGATGTCCTTCGACCACTTCTCGTGATCGGTGACGGCGTCGACGCTGATGCCGATCACCTTGGTGTTGCGCTTGTCGAACTCCGACTTCATTCCGGCCACCGCGCCGAGCTCGGTGGTGCACACCGGCGTGAAGTCCTTGGGGTGCGAGAACAGGATCGCCCAGCCGTTCCCGATCCAGTCGTGGAACTTGATGGGGCCCTGCGTGGTTTGGGCCTCGAAGTCAGGAGCCGTGTCATTGATTCTGAGACTCATGCCGTCCTCCCCTAAGGTTTACGAGGTTTCCCAGTTTATCGCGTTCCAGAAGCGGCGCTGCCGGCGTCAATACTCGGCAAAGGCGTCGTCCGGATAGCAGTAGAGCCAGCGCTCCCCCGGCTCGGCCGAGGCCACCACTGGGTGGCCGCTGGCGTGCGCGTGCTTGGTAGCGTGACGGTTGGGCGAGTTGTCGCAGCAGCGTGTGATCCCGCAAGCCTGGCAGGTTCGCAGGTGGACCCATTGCCCGCCGATCGGGACGCACTCCTCGCAGACCCGCTTCATGGGCTTGAGGCTCTCGATCGCTTCGATGTGACCGCACGCTCCGCCAGCCATCGCTCCCCCTTCCTTCACTCGTTCAACACTTGATGAACGAACGACACCGCGATCGAGCCCTCCCCCACGGCCGACGCGACGCGTTTGATGTTGCCGGCCCGGACGTCGCCGACCGCGAAGACCCCAGGCCGGCTGGTCTCCAACAGGTGCGGATCGCGCTCGAGCGGCCATCCGGCGCCAGCCAGATCGTCGGCCGAGAGCGCGGGGCCGGTCTTGATGAAGCCTTTGTCGTCGAGCGACACGCAACCGTCGAGCCAGTCGGTGGACGGGTCCGCGCCGGTCATCAGGAAGACGTTGCGGCAATCGCAATGGGTGACTTCGCCGGTGCGGTTGTTGCGGAAGGTCACCCGCTCGAGGTGATCTCCGCCTTCGAGGGCGATGATCTCGGTGTGCTCCTTCTTCGTGATCTTGGCGTGGTCGAGCCGGCGGATCAGGTACTTGGACATCGACCTTGCGAAGTCGCCTCGGCACAGCACGTAGAGGTGTTGCGCGTAGTCGGCGAGGAACACCGCCGCCTGCCCCGCCGAGTTCCCGCCGCCGACCACGACGACCTTCTGGTCGCGGGAGAGCTCCGCCTCCATCGGCGACGCCGCGTAGTAGACGCCCGCCCCTTCGAACCGTGGCAGGTTCTCGACTGCGATCTTCCGGTACTGCGCGCCGGTGGCGAGGATCACGGTCTTGGCCGTGACCCGCGTGCCGTCGTCGACCTCGATCTCGTACGGCGCGTGCGCACAGGCGAGCTTCTTCGCCTTCTTGCCGATGATCACCTGAGCGCCGAACTTCTGCGCTTGCGAGTAGGCGCGGCCCGCCAGCGCCGCGCCGCTGATCCCGGTCGGGAAACCGAGGTAGTTCTCGATCTTCGAGCTCGACCCGGCCTGGCCGCCGGGCGCGGTGGTCTCGAGCACCAGGACGTCGAGCCCCTCGGACGATCCGTAGACCGCAGCGGCGAGCCCGGCGGGGCCCGCGCCCACCACCACCAGATCGCGCACCTGGGTCTGATCGATCGACTCGTTGAAGCCTAGATACTCCGCGATCTGCTGGTTGGTCGGATTCTTGAGCACCCGACCGCGGCAGACGACCACCGGGACGTCGTCGACGCCGACGCCGAGCCGATCGATCATCTCCTGGCTCCCGGGGTCCTCGTCGAGATCGACGTAGTTGTAGGGATGGCCGTTTCGGTTGAGGAACTCCTTGACGCGCAGCGTCCCCACGCAGTGGATCGAGCCGATCACCACCACGTCGCCGACGCGCTGGGCGATCAGCTCGACGCGCCGCAGGATGAAGGCGCGCATCAAGATCTCGCTCAGGTCGCTGTCGGTCTGGATCACCGACAAGAGGTCCTCGCGATCGATCTCGAACACCTCGCCCGGCTCGGCCACGCGAATGCGACCGAGCCCGCGCCGGCCGGTGAGCAGGCTGGCCTCGCCCGTGAACTGACCCGGCTCGAACGACGTCACCAGGCGCTCGGCGCGCTCGGCCCCCGGCATCACCGTGGGCCGTACCACGTCGAGCTTGCCGCTCTTGACCAGGAAGAGGTGCGTGACCGGCACCCCCGCCTCGAGCAGCACCTCGCCCGCCGCCACCGGCCGCAGGCGCCCGCGCGCCGCGAGCCGCTCGAACCGCTCGGAAGACAGCTTGGGAAAGATCCGCTCCTGCGGAGCGGTCTGAGTCGAGAACAGCGGCCCCTCGAACGGCGCCGCTTCGGCAACCGTCATGCTGTCGCTGCTGCGCGGTGCAGGAACTCCTCCAGCGCCGCGTTGAACTCCTTGGGCCGCTCGAACGCGACCAGGTGGCCGGCGTTGGGGATCACGCGCAGCTGCGCTCCCGGGATGTTCTTGGCCAGCAGGTCGGACTCGGCGGGCGGGATCACGGTGTCGTCGGCGCCGGTGATGACCAGCGTCGGCACGCGGATCTGCGCCAGCTTCGGCGTCGAGTCGGGCCGTTCCGCCATGCCAAGCAGCGCGCCGATAACGCCTTCGGGCTTGGACGGCTCCATCAGATCGCGCACCTGCGCCGCCATCGCGGCGTCCTGGTTCGAGGCGGCCAGCATCTTGGGCGCCATGGCGTTGACGACGCCGTCGATCCCCTCGAGCTTCACCTTCTCCGCGGTGGCGCGGCGGCCGGCGGCCCCCTCGGGCGTGTCGGCGCCGGCCTTGGTGCCGACCAGCACCAGCCCGCGCAGCGACTGCGGGTAGAGCCGCGCGAACGCGAGCGCGACGTAGCCGCCCATCGAATGGCCGGCCAGCACGACCGGACCGGTCCCGAGCTCCTGGAGCAGCGCATGGACGTCGCCGGCGAAGCGGTCCATGGTGTTGGTGCCGGGCTGCGCCTCGGTCTGACCGAGGCCGCGAAGGTCGGGCGCGATCACGCGATGCGCCGAGTGGAAGGCGTCGACCTGCTTGCTCCACGCCCCGCGGCTGAGCGGAAAGCCGTGGATGAGGACGAGCGCCGGCCCTTGGCCCTCGTCGGTATAGCTCAGAGTGATCCCATTGACGGTCGCTTGCGGCATGCGAGTGCTCCTCGGATCGGTGCGGCCGACTTTCGGGGCGGCCGCGGGATTGGACAGAACAGCGGCGACGATATTGACCGCAGCCCAGCTAGGGCAACGGCACCGTCCAGCGTACCGCCGACCCGGCGTCGACGCCATCGACGAAGATCACGCCCGTGCCCTCGAAGGCCCCGGCGTCCCAGCCGGGGCCCTGCGGACGCTGCGAGCGCTCGAGGTCGAAACGCAGGTCGGAAAGGGCCTCGCCGGCGTCGAGTGCGGCGCTGCCGGTCGCCAGATGATAGTCGCCACCGGCCTGATCGACGAACAGCGCGGCCAGCGCGGTGGCGGTGGCGATGACCACGGACTGCAGATCCTGCCCGGTGGCGGTTCTCCACTGGGCGAGGGTGAGGACCGAGTCGCCGCCGTCGAGGGTGAAACGGTTCTCGACCAGGTTGCGGTTGCTGGTGAATCCGGCGAGGCAGCCGGGGCAGACGTCCATCGCCCCGCGAAATCCCTGCTCGCTCCAGAAGATGTTGTTGCGGACCGTGGTGGCGGTCGAGTCGTTCTGGACGTTGAGCGCCCATCGCCCGTCGGAAGCGACCAGCACGGTGTTGCCCAGGACCTGGTTGCGATGCGACGGCGCGCCGCCGTCGTCGCGATAGAGCGAGATGCCGGACGAGTGCGTCGAGTGGATCAGGTTGTTGCGGATGATCGAGTCCTGCACCCCGTCGCAGTTGATGGCGGAGCCGCCC
>DATAFT010000261.1:0-12025 GCA_036257295.1 Thermoanaerobaculia bacterium | reverse complement strand
TCGAGCGGTGACGGAGGGGTGGCGCACGCCACCCCTTGTCCTTCCGTCTGTCTGGGGCTTCCGTTCCTGGCGTCCCGATCGGCACCTCCTTTCTCCTGGTTGATGGGTGCGGCGGACCCAGGGTCAAGGCGCGTGCCAGTCTGCGCTGGCTCGGCCATGTGCCTCCAACGAAAGGCGTTTCGCGAACGGTGCCGAGATTGGAGGTGGGCGCGGGCGGAAAGTGATCTTGCAAGTCCGAGTCGAGCGCGCAGGGAAACGCACGGCGCCCGCTTCGCTGGCGGCGGCGCCGCCACGAGAAAGAGAACTTCCCGTCGCAGCAAGTCTGCTGGCTCGAATGCCGGCGGCCGCCCTCTCGCCGCCGCGTCGGTTGCTCGCCGAAGAGGCGACGGCTACACTTCCGAGGCTCCGCTATGGGCGCCTTCGAGCGCGGCCCGCCCCCTTCGACGATGGCGACTCAACCCCGATCCATGGTCCGTGAGTACTTCGAGGCGCTGGTCGTCGCCGGGCTCTTCCTCGGCTTCACCAACACGTTCGCCGTCAAGACCTTCTACATCCCGAGCGGTTCGATGGAAGACACGCTCCTGATCGGCGATCACCTGTTCGTCAACCGCTTCATCTACGGGCCGGCGCCGACCTCGATCGAAAAGGCGCTGCTACCCAGCCGCGAGATCCATCGCGGCGACATCGTCATCTTCCGCTCACCGGAGACCCCGAAGGTCGACCTGGTCAAGCGCTGCGTCGGCATGCCGGGCGACCGGGTCGAAGTGGTGGACAAGGAGCTCTACCTCAATGGCGAGAAGGTGGACGACGACGGCTACACCAGCAATCGCGACCCGCGCCTCTATCCGCGCCGGTCGCGGCTGACCAGCCAGACCATCCCGCGCGACAACTACGGGCCGCTCACGGTTCCCGAGGACAGCTACTTCTGTATGGGCGACAACCGCGATCACTCCCACGACTCGCGGTTCTGGGGCACGGTGCCGACGCGCTACGTCAAAGGTCGCGCGTTCCTGGTTTACTGGTCGTACGGCGGCGAGACCTCGGACGGGAGCTGGCACGGCTGGGGCCACCGCCTGCGCCAGCTCGGCAATACGCTGCTCGGCTTCGTCACCAAAAGCCGGTGGGGCCGCACCTTCCACCTGGTGCGCTAGAATCGCCCCCCGACATCGGCGCGCAGGCCGGCGGATCGACCCGCCCGGACGACGGTTCGTTCCTCACTTGCGCGCATGGGCGCCGCCCTAGAACGGCGCCGAAGGAGCGGTGATGCGACGGGAAAGACAGTACGGTGGCGCGAGCATCGGGGCGGTGATCTGGATCCTCTTGTTCGTCGGCCTGGTGATGGTCTCGAAGGAAATGATTCCGGTCAAGATCAGGACCTCACAGCTCGAGGACTTCATGATCGAGCTCGCGAAGTTCTCGACCAAGGAGCCGGACGAGAAGCTGCAGAAGCGCATCCTCGAGAAGGCGGAGGAGCTGCAGCTCCCGGTGGTCAAGGACGACATCTCGGTGCGCAAGGCCAACGGCCGCGTGCGCATGCGCGCCCAGTACGAGATCCCGGTCGAATTGCCGTTCTACACCTACGTGTGGCACTTCGACCACAACGTGGATCGACCGATCTTCATCATCTAGCTAGCTCCGCGAGTGGTGTTTACCACTCGCTCCGCTAGATTCGACTTTGGCGCGGAGGACCGCGCGGCAGGCACCTCGAGCGCGCCCACCAGTTCGGCGACGCGCGCGGTGCCGCTCTCGCGCAGGTAGCGCTCGACGCCTTCGAGCAGCCGCTCGGGTGTCTTGGGATCGCGGAACAGCGCGGTGCCGACCTGCACCGCCGACGCTCCAGCGAGCAGAAACTCGACGACGTCGGTCGCGGTCTCGATCCCGCCGATCCCGATCACCGGCAGCCCCACCTTGCGCGCGACGTCGAACACGATGCGCAACGCGATCGGCTTGATCGCGGGGCCGGACAACCCGCCGCGGAGCGTGTTGATCAACGGACGGCGAGTGGCGGCGTCGATCGCCATGCCGAGCACGGTGTTGATGCACGACAGGATGTCGGCGCCGGCATCCCTGGCGGCGAGTCCGAGCTCGACCGGCGAGGTCACGTTGGGCGACAACTTCACGATCAGCGGCTTGGCGGTTTCGCCCCGCACCGCGGTGACCAGGCGATGGAGCGCATCGGGGTCATGGCCGAATTCGATTCCGCCGCGCTCCACGTTCGGGCACGAGACGTTGAGCTCTAGTGCCGCGATCTCGGGCGCGCGCTCAGCGCGCGTCACCACGCGCACGTAGTCGTCGATGCTGTAGCCGAAGACGTTGACGATCACCTTCGCCGGATAGCGCTGCAACCCGGGCAGCACCTCGTTGACGAAGCGGTCGATGCCGATGTTCTGGAGGCCGATCGAGTTGAGCATCCCGCCGCGCGTCTCGCACACGCGCGGCGGCGGGTTGCCGCGGATCGGCTCCGGCGACAAGCCCTTGGTGACGATGCCGCCGAGTCGCTCGAGCCGGACCAGGTGCGCGAACTCGAGCCCGTAACCGAAGGTGCCGCTGGCGGTGAGGATCGGGTTCTCGAGCTCGAGCGCGCCGAGCTTCACTCGCAGATCTACGGCTCGTTGCGCCGCCGTCACCACACCACCTCGTCGAAGCGGAACACCGGCCCGTCCTTGCAGCACAGCGCGTAGTGCCCGTCCTGGTGCGGCACCGCGCAGCCGAGACAGGCGCCGTAGCCGCAGCCCATCGGCGTTTCGAGCGCGGCCTCGCCGATGACGCCGTACTCCGCGGCGAGCCCGGCAAGCCGCGACAAGAGTCCCATCGGCCCGCAGGCGTAGAGATAGTCATAGACCCCGGCCGCGAGCCGCTCCGTCAGCGGCTCGGTGACGAGGCCGCGGCGCCCGGCGCTCCCGTCCTCGGTGGTGACGTGGAGCTCGCCGCCCGACCGCTCGGCGAGACGCGCGAACCGGGGCGCGTCCGGTAGGTCGAGGCGCCCGCGCCCGCCGTAGAAAACGTCGAAGGTGGCGATGCCCACCAGCGCGCGCGCGAGGAGAAGGAGCGCCGCTGAGCCGACGCCGCCAGCGATCAGCGCGACCCGCTCGCCGCTCCGGAGGCCGAAGCCGCGCCCGAGCGGACCGAGGATCGAAAGCTCATCGCCCGCGCGCGATGATCCCAGCGCGCCGGTGCCACGGCCGATCACCTTGCCGAGGAGACGCATCTCGCGCGCCACCACTCCGGATCGCACGCGCGCCGGGGAAGCCGGCTCCTCGTCGACCTGACCGTCGTTCCCCAGGTCGTAGATCGAGAACGCGCGGCGCAGATAGGGCTCGAGCCCATTGCCGACCTGCACCATCACGAACTGGCCGGGCGCCACCGGCGGATAGTCTTCCGGGATCGCGATTCGAACCGTGAAGTAGGGGAGCGGATGCACGTCGACCGCGAGCACCCGGGCGCGGACGTCGAGCATGCGGATCGACTGTAGCACGCGCATCATTTGTCACAATGACGAACGTCATGTCCGTTGCTCCGATGGAGCCCGCGGCGTCGCCACGCGACCGCGCGGGAACCCGCCATGGCCTGGTGGCGATCGCCGCCGCGATCGCGCCCGGCGCTTTGCTCGGGATCCATCTCATGCTTCTCCTCTTCTTTCTCAACCCTCGCCTCGACCTCGAGGTCGCCACGGTGGCGCGCGCCGGCGTCGTGCTCGCGCTCGCGGTCGGGATCTTGGTCGGCGCACCGCTCGCACTCGCGCTGCGCGGCCGGCCGGAGCGACTGCTGTCCGCCCTCCCCTGGGGCGTCACCGCCGCGATGGCGCTGGCCGCCGCCGCGCAGTGGGCTCACGTCGCGCTGTTCGCCTACTACCTGCCACCCGGTATCAACGTGCGACTGCTCAAAGCCGCCATCGGCGTCAGCACCTTCACCGTGCTCTGCTTCTACACCGCGTTGCTCCACTCGATGCAGCGGCGCCGCTACGGTTGGCGCAGCCGCACCGTCATCGCGACAGCGGCCTTGCTCTCGATCGTCCTCACCGCCGAGAGACGCTGGGCGTTTCCGCGCCCGCAGCCTCCAGCGCTCGAGCTGGGCATGCGCACTCGGCCGGCGCAGACCAACCTCGCCGTGATCGCTCTAGAAGGAGCCACGCTCGACGCGATCCTGCCGCTGGCGGAACAGGGTCAGCTTCCGTTCTTTTCGACGCTGATCCGGCAGGGAACGTACGCGCGACTCAAGACCCTCTCGCCACCGATTCGCGTCGCCGTCTGGCGCAGCGTCGCGACCGGCGCTTATCCATTCCGCCACGGGGTGGTGTCCGATCGCACCTTCGCCGCGCCCTTCCTCGCGCCCACTGGCCCATCCCCGGTTGGGGCGGGGGGGGCTCCGCAGCTCGCGCTGATGCCGTGGGGCAGCGGATTCGATCGGTGGGCGCGTCCGCTCGGCGTGCGCACCAGCGACCAGCCACCGGGCTCGCGCGCGCCCGCGCTGTGGCAGATCCTGGGTGGCGCCGGCCTCGCGACCGCCGTCGTGGGCTGGCCCGGCACCACCGACAACGACCCTCGAGACGCGTCGGACGGGGTGTTGCCCGACTCATTCTTCGAAGCTCCCGACCTGGCCGAGCGGGCCACCACCGCTGAAGCCGAGCGGCTTCGACCCTCGCTCCGCACGCTCGATCCGACCGTGTTCGCGGCGCTCGGCGACGCCGCGCCCGATGGCGCCAAGAATGCCGTGATCGGGGACCTGTGGCGCGAGGCGGTCGCTCGCGACCTGCTCGCGCGCAGCGATCGCGGCGCTCCGACCGCGATCTTCGTCGGCTTACCCGGGCTGCTCGAGGTCTCGCGTGGCTCGTTCGGCGGCTACGCCGCCGTCCACTTCGACGGTGACTCGAGAACGGTCCAACGCGAAGCGGCCCAACTGGTGAGCGGCTACTACGTCTCGGTCGATCGATTGCTCGGGCGGCTGTGGGCGAGCCTGCCCGAGCCCCGGCTCTTGGCGATCGTGTCGGGCCACGGTGTTCGTGAGCCGACCCACTGGCGACGCCTGATCTCGACGGTGTGGCCGGAGCGCTCGCTCGCGGCTCGCATCGACGGCGACGCGGACGGCGTGTTCATGCTGCTGGGGGACAACCTGCGATCGGGCGAACGGCTCGATCGAAGCGCGCTGGTCGACGTCGCGCCGACTCTGCTCTACGCCATGAGTCAGCCGGTGCCGCGCGACGGCGACGGCAAGGTGATGGCCGCCGCTTTCGGCTCGTCGTTCCTGATGCGCAACCCGCTCACGTTCGTGCCGTCCTATGCGGCGCTCCGCTAGCTCCGGGCGTGGTGGATACCACGCCCTCCGCTAGCTTGTTGTCGGCGCCGAGGACGGCCCGGTCAAGCGCTCGTGAAGGCGGATCAACTCCTCCTCGGAGTGGAAGTGGATCCGCACGGTGCCGCCCTTGCCCGAGCGGCGGATCTCGACTCGCGTTTGCAGCGCTTTCGTCAGCGCTTCCTCTGCCGCCGCGGTGTGGACGTCGGCGCGCGGCCCATCGCGGCGCGCCCGGCGTCCACTGGTCTGCGGAGTAGAAGCCAACGCCTCCATGCGCCGCGCTGACATCCCGTCTCGCGCGGCTTGTCGCGCGAGCTCGATTTGTCGCCGCGTCGAGTCGACCGCGAGCAGCGGCCGCGCCTGACCCGGCGTGATCGCGCCACCGCGAAGCAGGTCCTGCACCTCGACCGGGAGGCGTAACAGTCGGAGGCTGTTGGTGATCGTGGTGCGAGCGCGACCGACCCGCTCCGCGATCTGGTCCTGGGTGAGCTGGAAGCGGTCCTGCAGACTTCGATACGCCTCCGCCTCCTCCATCGCGTTGAGATCGGCGCGCTGCAGGTTCTCGACCAGCGCCAGCTCGAGCAGTTGACGATCGTCCTCGACCTCGCGCACCACCACCGGAAGCGATTCGAGACCGCAGCGCTGCGCGGCTCGCCAGCGCCGTTCGCCGGCCACGATGGTGAACGTGCCATCGCCGCGCGGCGCCACCACCAGCGGTTGAATCACGCCCTGGACGCGAATCGAGCGCGCGAGCTCTTCGAGTCCCTCCTCGTCGAAGTTCGCTCGTGGCTGGAGCCGGTTGGGAACCAGGCTCGCGATCGGCACGGTCTGGATCCCCGCGGCCGCCGGTGCCTCGGCGGGCTCTGCCTGCGGGAGGATGGCGTCGAGGCCACGTCCGAGTCCCTTGCGCATGCGGACGGTCTCCCTCGGTGGTCCGTTGCTCTCGCTCATCGCTTTTCGCTCCAATTCAACGATCCGGCCCGCGATCGCTCGCATCGCCGACCTTGGTCGCGCTCTCGAGTGCGGAAACCTCGGTCGCGGCGGCATCTCCGGAGGCGCTGGCCGACTTCGGTCCGGCCGCGAGGGCGGGGAGCATCTCGCGCGCGAGCCCCAGATAGGCCTGCGCGCCGCGGCTCTTGATGTCGTACTGCAGCACCGGAATGCCGTGGCTCGGCGCCTCGGCCAGTCGGATGTTGCGCGGCACGATGCTCTGATACACGCGATCCCCGAAATGGCGGCGGACTTCACTGACCACGTCTTTGGACAAGCGAGTGCGCTCATCGAACATGGTCAGTACGATGCCAGTTATCTCCAATTCCGGATTGAGGGTCTGTCGGACTCGCTTCAGCGTGGCCAGCAGCTCACCGATGCCTTCGAGCGCAAAGTACTCACATTGCAGGGGGATAAGGACGCCGTCGGCAGCCGTCAAAGCGCAGATGGTCAAATGCCCGAGGGAGGGGGGACAGTCGAGGAGAACCAGGTCGTAGCCTTCGAGCGGGTCGAGCGCATCGCCTAGTCGTCGTTCCCAGCCGGACTGGCCGACGAACTCGACCTCGACACCCACCAGGTCGCGATTCGAGGGCACGATGTCGAGGCCCGGAAAACCGGTCGGGCGGACGCAATCCGCCAGGGTCGCCTCGCCACGCAGGACCTCGTAGAGGAGCGGTGGCGTGGCATTCACCGCGAGGCCCCTGGACGCATTGCCTTGAGGGTCGCAGTCGACCAGCAACACGCGCTTTTCGAACGCTCCGAGCGCGGCCCCGAGGTTGATCGCGGTGGTGGTCTTCCCCACGCCCCCCTTCTGGTTGACGACAGCGACGATTCTCATCTTTCCCTGGCCCCGAGCCAATGGCTCAACCACTCCACGATTCGAGCTCGAGTATGCGCTTCGAGTGGCTTCCCGGCAGCGGCAGGGAACGCGTGACCCGCAGTGACGCCGGGATCGACGGCTCTTCGCGCGCGGCCCAGATCAGCACCCGGGCGTTCTCTGCGAGGGTGCGCAGCAAGGTCTCCCAAGCTCGAGGGGACAGCTTCAAGGCTCGTAGCGTCACGTAGTTTACGCGGGGCGGGAACCCCTTCGGTAGAGACCGATCCAAAGTTCCCAACACGCATTCGATCGGGAGCCTGGTCTCGAGTGCTACCGCCTTGAGAAAAGACCACTTACGCTCCCTAGCCTCGACCAGGACCGAGCGCGCGCCGGGTCGCGCCGCGGCCAGAACGAAGCCCGGGAAGCCGGCACCCGACCCGAGATCCACGATGGTCCTTGCCTCGGACGCTCCCAGCAGTGGCAGCGCCGCCAGCGATTCTCCATAGTGGGTTTCGACCGCATCCTCGATCGTGCCCGGGCCCACCAGCGAAGTCTGCCGGTTCCATCGAAGAAGCTGTCGGTAGTGCGCATCGAGCGCGGAGACTGTCGCCGCGGTCAAGCGCTCCGGCGAGCACGCCTGGAGGCGACGCTCGAACTCGGCCGCCGTCAGCTCGGACACGCGCTCAATGTCTCACGTGAAACGAGTCCGGCGCTACCGTTTCACGTGAAACGTAGCCGGTCGAGTCGCGCGGCGGCTCGGTTCAGGCTGGACGAACGGTGATGCGCTTGAAGAAGCCGTCGCCGTTGCTTTCCGTCACGACCCCTTCGGCATCTTTCAGAGCGAGATGCACGATCCGCCGGTCCGACGGGTTCATCGACTGCAGTGTCTTCGGCCGCCCACGTTGACGGACTTCCTCGGCTGCTTCACGCGCCAGCCGCTCGAGACCGGCCACCCGTTGTGAGCGGAAGCCCTGGCTGTCGACTCGGACGCCCGCCCCGCCACCCGAGGCCGGCTGCATCGAACGAGGCAGCAGATGCTGGATGGCCAGGAGGAGACGGCCGTCGTTCTCGAACAAAAGCTCCTGATCGTTTCCCGAGAGCTCGACTTCGAGCTCGGCCTCACCCTGGAGCACCTGGATGTCGAGCTCGAGCCCCGCCAGCGTCGCGAGCTGTCGCGCCGTCGACGCGGCAAGATCGGCTGTAGCACCCTCCGCCGGCGGAAGATTGCGAGGCTCGGGCACGAAGTCCATCGCGATGGCTTCGATCGGCCTGCGCTCCCCTCCCTGGCGGCCGCCGCGGCGGCGACGGCGACGGCGCCCGCCGCGCTCCTCTCCGCGCGGCTCGCGGTGCTCTCCGCCTTGGCCAGGCGACGTCGGTCGCGCCGCGCGCTGACCCCTTGGATCCCGTTGACCTCCCTGCCCGCGCTGAGCACCCGGTCCGCGCTGGCCGCGTCCGCCCTGCCCGCGCTGACCCCCATCTCGTTGACCTGGCTGGCGCTGCGCCGGTGGGCGCTGCTGCGTGCGGTGCGCCAGCGATGACGGCGGCGGGTCGCGGTGCAGGTTGAAGTCCTTCTGCGTTTCGAGCTGGGGTGTCTCATCGATCTCGGGCTCGACGATCACCGGTTGCTCGTCACCGACGCGGTGCTTGCGCACCGGGCGTTTGGGGTCGACCTTGATCACCACGTTTCGTCGCTGGCGAAGGAAGCCGTATCGCCGTTCGACGCGCTCGTAAGCGAGGTCGTCGGGCTCGACGCCGTAGTGCTGCGCGGCCATCAGGACCGCTTGCTCGAGAGAGGTACCGGTGAAGAATTCGCGGGGCGGTTCGCTCATCGCTTCTTGACGCGCGCAGCGCGCTCCTTCCTTGCAGCCGGGGCGCCCACGGCAGGCGCGGTCTCAGGCCCGCCGAGGTACCCGGCTCTCTTCAGACGTTGATAGGTCCACTGCTGAACGATGGTGAGCAGGTTGTTGGTGAGCCAGTAGAGGACCAGGCCGCTGGCGAAACCGAACGAGATCACGGTGAACCAGATCGGCATGGTGTTGAGGAGAACCCGCTGGCTCGGGTTGGCGGTCGTTGCCGGTGTCATGCGCTGCTGCACGAACTGGGCGATGCCGGTGACGATGGGCAGCACGTACCACGGATCGGCCGCTGACAGGTCGTGGATCCATCCCAGCCAGGGTGCGTTCCACAGCTCGACCGAGTTGCGCAGCAGCGCGAAAAAGGCGAAGAAGACCGGCATCTGCAGCAGCAGCGGCAGGCAGCCGCCGGCCGGGTTCACGCCCTCGGCCTTGAAGAGCTCCTGCATCTCCTCGTTCATCTTGCGCTGGCCTTCGAGGTTGGGCCGCCCTTTCGCGTCGCGCTGCTTGCCCCGGTGCTTCTGCTTGATCGCCTCGATCTTCGGCTGCAGCTTCTGCATCTTCTGCATCGAGACGTAGCTCTTGTGGGTGAGCGGCAGCAGCACGAGCTTGATGACGAAGGTGAGGATCACGATCGCCCAACCGTAGTTGGCGACCACGTTGTCGTGGATCCAGAGCAGGAGTTGGAGCATCGGCCGCGCGATCAACCCGAAGGTGCCCCAGCGGATGGTCCGCGTGAGCTCGTAAGAAGTCGGAAGCTCCGACAGCGTCCGGTAGCGCTTCGCTCCCCAGTAGGCGTCGGCCTCGAGATCGCGAGTCTGGGAGGTGAGAACCAGCCGGATCTCCTGCGGCAGATCCTCGAGCTCGTCCGTGATCCGTTCGGGGGGTGGTCGGGGCTGGAAGGTGGGCGGCGCGCCGCCGGCCCCCGGCGTCATCAGGAACGGCTGCATCGCCACGGCGCTCAAGGGCGTCTTCGGCGCCACCATCGACAGGAAATAGGTGTCTTCGAGCGCCGTCCAGCGGATCCCGCCGGCGGCGACGCGAACTTCCTCCCGAAGCTTCTGAGCCTGATGGGTTTCGAGCTCGTTGGCCGCCAAGTACGACGCGCCGCGAAACAGGCCCTTGCTCTGGAGCTCCTCGGGCGCGGGGTTGCGCAATCCCGGCCCCATCACCACACCCCACGGGCCCTTGCCGTCGAGATGGATGGCGACCTCGATCAGTCCGTTCTCGAGGAAGCGAAACTCCTTGGTCGCAGTGCCGGCGTCGCCGCTGTACTCGAAGCGAACGATTTGACTGATCCCGGTCGGCCCGCGCTCGGGACCTTCGACCGCGAACAAGGCGTCGTTGATCGAAAGCGCCGAGCCCGAAGGATCCGTGAGGGCGAACGGGTAGGGACCTTCCGCTCGCGCGCGCACCATCTCGAGTGGCTTGCCGTCGTGACCGGTGACCTCGTTGACGCGATACGAGAGCATCTGAGCGCCGCGGTTGGAGAACACCGCGTGGCCGACTTCGGTGTCCACCTCGACGCGCTGCTCGGCTTCGGCCCCGATCGTCTCGCGCGCGGTCGCCGCGTCGACGGACTCCGTCTCCGTCGACTCGCCGACGGCGGCCGTGGCGCCGCCGTCCGGCTCCGTAGTCGGTTCCGCCACCACCACCGGCGCCTCGATCGGCACGGTTTTGGGTGGCTGAAAGAAGTACGACCACGCCAGCAGGACGACGAGGGACAGGAACGCCGCTAGGATGAGTCGCTTCTGGTCCAATCCGGTCCTCTGGGCTCAGGTCGCGCGACGCGTCAAGGGAAGTCGACCCCACCGGGATGGAAGGGATGGCACCGCGACAGTCGTCTCAGCGTGAGCCAGCTCGCGCGCCAGAATCCGTAGCGCTCGAAAGCGAGGCGGGCGTACTGCGAGCAGGTCGGTGTGAAGCGGCATGCGGCGGGGAGAAGCGGCGAGATCCAACGCTGGTAGCCGGCGAGCACGGCGACCGCGATAGAACCTGGCCTGAAATCTCGCAAAGTCTCTGAAATCAATCGCTTGCTCGGACGGCGGCGACGCTGTTACGTCTTGTTTGCGCCTCTCGCTCGATCACCTTTTCGAGCTGACGCTCGAGCTGGCGGCGAGTCTCGTTCCAATCGGCTGTAGCGGCCCGCGGCTTCAGGTTCACCACGATGTCGAGCGCGGGCAGGTCGGCGCGTCGCCGGAAACGACGATACACCTCACGGCAGCGCCGGCGTAGTCGATTCCGCACCACCGCGTTGCCGATCTTGCGCGTCGCTGTGATGCCGAGCCGCGGCCGTCCCAGTCGGTTGGGGAGCACATGGAGAGTCGCAAGTGGGCCGGTCACGGGCCGACCGCGCTGGTAGCACGCCAGGTATTCGACGCGCTGGTGCAGCCGGTCGGACGGACGGAGGCCTTGAGGTGCTTCGGGTTCCACGCTCGCCGCGCGATCACACCGACAGGCGCTTGCGGCCCTTTCGACGGCGGCGCGAGAGAACTGCTCGGCCCTGGCGGGTCCGCATCCGCACGCGGAAGCCGTGGGTCTTCTTGCGACGGCGATTGTTTGGCTGAAACGTTCGTTTCACGCTGTTACCCCTTGCTGACGACCGACTGCAACTGGCGGAGAGGGTGGGATTCGAACCCACGGATCGCGTGAACGATCAACGGTTTTCGAGACCGCCCCATTCGACCGCTCTGGCACCTCTCCGGACTTCACCATCTCAAAGGCTCGAACTCGAACCAGGTTCAAACCGCCTGCCGCGAGCGAAGCGAGGCGGCCGGCTTGCCCGGGCCGCGAGCGAAGCGAGGCGGCTGGCTTGCCCGCCGCGAGCGAAGCGAGCGGGTCGGCGCGAGGGATTCGCGCCCAGCACGCCGGACGCAGTCCGGCGTGAGCCGGCCAGAAGCCCACCCTCGCCGCCAAAGGCGAGCGAAGCGAGACATTGGCGGAGAGGGTGGGATTCGAACCCACGGTAGGCTTTTGACCTACACACACTTTCCAGGCGTGCACCTTCGGCCACTCGGTCACCTCTCCATTTCGAGACGTACGGACCCCGCCTTCCTTCACGCTCCCTGCCGCAGTG
>DATAFT010000180.1:0-9820 GCA_036257295.1 Thermoanaerobaculia bacterium | reverse complement strand
GAGGCCGATCTGGAACTGGGCGTAGGCGGCGTGCTCGCTGGTGGGGAAGCGATTGACGAAGTCGCGGTAGCGCGCCTCGGCCTTGATCAGGTTGTCCTGGCCGCCGGCCTTGAAGTAGGCGTCGGCGGCGAGCAGGAGTCCCTCGCGACCGCTGGCCGAGTTGGGCTCCACCTCGAAGGCGTGGATGAAGTACTTGCGGGCCGGGTTCCACTTTCCCTCGGCCATCAGCTTGCGACCTTCCTCGAGCGCCTCCTCGGAGGAGAGCTGGAGGATCGGGTCTTCGCGCCCGTCGCCGCCGCAGGCGCCGAGGAGGAGCACGGCGCCGAGGAGCGCGGCCCCGACCAGGCGGCGATCGAGCCTCATGCCGGGCCCATGGGGGTGCGGGACGGGGGAGACGCCGTCTCGACCCGGGAGCGCAGCGCGCGGATCGCCGCCGCTGGATCCGGCTGGCGATAGACCTCGGACCCCGCCACCGCGATGGTGACGCCGCTGTTCGCCACCGCCGCGATGTTGGCCGGCCCGATGCCGCCGTCCATCTCGATCTCGACGGAGAGACCGCGGCGCGCGATGGCGTCGCGCAGCTTCGCCGCCTTGCCCAGCGCGGCGGGAATGAACGACTGGCCGCCCCAGCCCGGATCGACCGACATCACGAGGACGAAGTCGAGATCGGGCAGCACATCCTCGAGCACCGCCATCGGCGTTGCCGGATTGAGCGCCACTCCGGCGCGCACGCCGCGCGAGCGCAGGTGTACCACCAGGCGGTGGACGTGGGGCGCCGCTTCCCAGTGGATCGAGATGCAGGCAGCGCCCGCTCCGACGTACTCGTCGAGCAGCCGCTCGGGGTTAGCGACCATGAGGTGGACGTCGAGCGGCAGGCTGGAGCGGCGAGCGAGCGCGGCCACCACCGGGATGCCGAAGCTGAGGTTGGGCACGAAGTGGCCGTCCATGACGTCGACGTGGAGCAGATCGGCGCCGCCGGCCTCGGCCGCGCCCACCGCGCCGCCCAGGTCGAGCAGATCGGCGGCGAGGATCGAGGGCGCGATCTTCAACGGCGCACCTCGGCAAGCTCCATGCTCCTGATACTCGGCGGGGCCGGCGATCCCGTGCCGAGGCGGGCGATCGCTGGGGGGTCGTCAATACCGGCAAGCTCAATGCTCCCGTCATCGGGTGGGGCCGGCGATCCCCCGCCGATGCGATCGCCGCCCGCCACCACCAGCGAGATCACGTCGCGACGACGCAGCCGGTGGCCCGGCAGTGGATGCTGGCGCAGCACGATCCCGGGAGCGGCGCCTTCGTAGGGCTCGTACTTGACGCTGCCGAAGCGGAAGCCGTTGCGCTCGAAGAAGGCGCGCACGGTGTCGTAGTCGCGGTAGATGAGGTCGGGCATGACGAAGCTCTCGCCCACGTCGCCGAGACGCGTGAAGAGATCCACCGGCGTCGACGGATCGACCAGCGTGCCGGGGGCGGGCGTCTGCATCACCACCGAGCCCTCGGCGCCGCCCGGCGAGAAGACCCCGAACGAGCGCCCGAGCACGAGGCCCACCGCTTTGAGGCGGACCAACACGGTCTGGATCGACTGGTCGGCGAGATCGGGCACTTCGATCATCTCGCGTCCGCGCGACAGCGCGACGTCGACGTTGCTGCGCCGTTTGGTCGGAGTTCCGCCCTTGGGGATCTGGAGCACCACCTTGCCGGCGTCGATCTTCGAGTCGAAACGGTCGCGCTCCTTGCGCCAGTTGACCGTCACCCCCGCGCTCGCCATTCGTGCCTGCGCTTCGTCGAGCGACAGCCCGACCACGTCGGGCAGGATCACCTCGCCGCGCCGCACGAAGCCATTGAACGCCGTGTAGGCGGAGACCACGAAGCCCGCCGCCAGGACCCCCGCCCACAGCAGGCGCCCGAGCGCGCGGAGAAAGCGTTGCGCCACTACGAGCCCGTCCGGAGGACGGGCAACGCGCCGTCCTCGGCGCCAACAATCAAACTAGCGGAGCGAATGATACTCATCATTCGCGGAGCTAGTTCACCCAGCGATCCACGAGCCGGTTGATCACCGCGCGGGGATAGTTTCCGGTCGGCGAGCCCTGGTCCTTCAAGGACTTGAGCACTTCCGGCATCGCCTGCTCGACCGCCGCCACGGGATTCGAGAGCCAGAGGACGTTCTGCTGGCGATTGACGACGTAGAGAGCGGGCGCCGCCTCCTGTCCCTCCTGCGGCGCCGCGACGCCGTAGCGACTCGAGAAGTCGCGGTCGTCGTGAAGGAGCGGGAACGGAAGCTTGAGCTCGGCCTGGACCTTCTGCAGCGACGCGAGGTCGGCGCGTGAGAGGCCGAGCACCTTCGCGTGCACCTTGCGCAGCGCCTCCTTGTGACGCCCCAGCGCCTGCAGATCGCGGCGAACGCGCTCGGAGGCGGGATCGGAGAACACGTAGAGGACGACGGCGGTGCGCGGCACCTCGTCTCGCAGCATGAGCAGCGACCCCTCGGTCGAGGTCAGATCGAAGTCGGGCGCCTGATCGCCGATCGAGATGCGGTCCGCCATCCTGGCTCGTCTCCCTCGCCGCGGCCGAGGCCGCAGGCTGCTAGCGATCCACCTCGGCCGGGGACTCTTGCACGTCGCTGTCGGTGGACGGTTTGAGGAGCGACGGCAAGTTCTTCGACAGGTCGAAGTACAAGGCCATCGCCATCAGCATGACGATCATAACCAATCCGACCTGGGTGATTCGCTCCTTGATCCGGGTCGAGAGATCGCGGCGCAGGGTTCCCTCGATCAGCAGCACCAGGATCTGGCCACCGTCGAGGATCGGGATCGGGAACAGGTTGAAGATGAAGAGGTTGACGCTGATGAAGGACATGAAGAGCAGGAGGTCCCGGAAGCCACGGCGAGCGGCGGCGCCGGAGACCGCGGCGATCTCGATCGGGCCCCCGAGCGACGCCCGCAACGAGATGCGGCGTTCGAAGATCTTCTCGACCAGGACCACGATCTGGACCGTGAGCTCGGCGTTGAACCGCACGCTCTCGATGATCGCTTCGCCCGGCGAGTACTTGCGGAAGGGCTGGCCGACGCCGATCATCGCGCCCTGACGGTCGGCGCGCGGCGTCACGCTCAGGGTCAGCGTCTCGCCGCCGCGCAGGACCAGGACGTCGAGCGGCTCATCGGCGCGATCGACCACCTGCTCGCGGAGCCCGGCGAAGCTCTGGATTCCCTTGCCGGCGATCGCGAGCACGGCGTCGCCGACCTTGATCCCGGCCGCTTCGGCTGCACTTCCCGGTAGCACCTCGCCGATGACCACCAGTGGGTGCACGCCCGCTTCGCCGACCTCGTCGCGCGGAACGCGCTCGGGTTCGAGCGTGGTGCGCGCCCTGACCGGTGCCGCACCGGGCTTCGCCAGCCGCTCGTACTCGAGATGGAGCGGCTTCTCCGGCGAGGTGAGAACGGCGAACATCACGTCCTGCCACGAGTCCACCGCTTCGCCCTCGACCGTGAGCACACGATCGCCCGCCTCGAGGCCCGCCTCCTGCCCCGGTGAGCCGGGCTCGACCATGCCGACCACCGGCGGCACGTCGCTCGCGTCGCGCGCGGCGAAGCCGGTCATGAACACGATCGCCACCAGGATGACGGAGAGCACGACATTGGCGAACGGGCCGGCGAGGAGGATCAGCACCCGCTGCCAGCGGGGCCGGTTGAGATACTCGCGGGGATCGTCGCTGCGCTCGCCAGGGTCCTGCCCCGCGAAGTTGACGTAGCCGCCCAGCGGCACCCACGACACCCGGTACTCCGTCTCGCCGCGGCGAAACGCCAGGAGCTTGCGCCCGAATCCGAGGGAAAAGGTGAGCACCCGGATACCGAAGGCCTTGGCCATCAGGTAGTGGCCGAGCTCGTGAACGAAAACGATGACGCCGAGGGCGAAGAGGAAGGCGAGCGCGTTGCTGAGGAGCTGCACGGTGGGGGTTGGCGCCAAGACGGCGCGTGCTCCGGGCGTGGTGTTTACCACGCCCTCCGCACGCAACTCTTTGGCGCCGAGGACGGCGCGGCGCCCGTCCGTTACTAAAAAGGGCTCCCTCTAGAGCCCCGCAGCGAGGCCGGTGGCCTGGAGCAAGCCGTAGAACACCGGCCCAGCAAGAATAATTGCATCGAGCCGATCGAGCAAACCGCCGTGACCGGGGACTATCCGCCCGGAGTCCTTGACCTCGGCCGCACGCTTGAGCATGGATTCGACCAAGTCCCCGAGCTGGGCCGCGAACCCGGACACCAGGAAGCTGCCGAGGAACGGCCAGCGCGGCTCGATCCCTGCCCAGACCAATCCGCCCCAGGCCACTACCGCGCTGCCGAGGAGTCCTCCAACCGAGCCCTCCCAGGTCTTGTTTGGGGAAAGCGAAGGGGCAAGCTTTCGACGCCCCCACCGCGAGCCCACCAGGAACGCAATCGAGTCGTTGGCCCAGACCGAGACCAGGAGCAGGAGCAGGAGCCGGCGATCGAGCCGGTGCAGCTCGTAGAGCGCCCAGATCGGGAGCACCAGATAGGGCAGACCGAAGCTGGCCCAGCCGAGGCTCCCCGCCGCCGAGCGCGGAGTCGGCGCCCACAGCAGCACGATCGCGAAGGCGAGCGGCGCGGAGGCAAGCAGCATGAACGGCGCCACCGCTACCGGCAGGACCCAAGTCGAGGCGAGCAGCGGCACGGCAACGAGCAACAGCGAGCGCGGAAACTCGGGATGGACTCGCCGCGCCAGCGCCACGTACTCGAACGTGCAACCGACCATCAGCGCGAACGCGACCCAGAACACCAGGGGGCTGTCGAGCAGGAGAACACCGGCGACCGCGAGCCCGCCCGCCAACAAGGCGGTCAGCACTCGTTTCATCGTCGGCGACGGACCCTGGCTTAGCCGGTCAGGCCGAACGAAGCGGGAGGATCGGAGCGTTCGACCGCGCCGTAGCGGCGATCGCGCGCCTGGAACGCTAGGATGGCCTCGAAGAAGTCGCGGCGCCGGAAGTCGGGCCACAAGGCCGGCGTCACCCAGATCTCGGCGTAGGCGATCTGCCACAACAGAAAATTCGAGAGCCGCATCTCGCCCGAGGTGCGGATGACGAGATCGGGATCCGGCTGCTCGGCGGTATAGAGGTAGCGCCCCAGCGTGGTCTCGTCGATCTCGACGTGCTCGCCGCGCGCCCAGTCGGCGACGATCTTGCGGCAGGCGTCGACGATCTCGCAGCGCCCCGAATAGTTGAGCGCGACGTTGAGCGTCATGCCGCGGCAGTGAGAGGTGGCCTCCAGAGCGAGATCGATCTCACGGCGCACCGAGGGGTCCATCTCGTCCACCCGCCCGAGGATGCGCAGGCGGATGTTGTTCTCTGCCAGCTCCTCGCGCTCGCGTCGCAGGTACTCCTTGAGCAGGTTCATCAGCGTCCACACTTCGTAGCGCGGACGCCGCCAGTTCTCGACCGAGAAGGCATAGAGCGTGAGGACCTCGAGCTCGAGCCGCGCCGCGGTCTCGACCGTCTCGCGCACGGCGGCGACGCCGGCGCGATGGCCCTCGACGCGGGGCAGCGAGCGGCGCTGAGCCCAGCGCCCGTTGCCGTCCATGATCACCGCGACGTGGCGCGGCAGGCGCTCGAGGTCGATCTGGCGGAGCTGCTGTTCTTCGGGGGTTCCTGGTGCTGCCAGGGAGGTCCGATCGATCATCCCGAGAAAATCCCGGCGAAAACTATCATGTCGGCTGCCCTGGTGTTTACCGCTCGGAGGTTTCCTCTGGGTAGAAAACACGGATGAGGACCAGGCCATGCGGCGGCGCGCTGGGGCCGGCGGCCCCCCGATCGCCACCCTCGAGCAGCTCGACCCATCGCTCGAGCGAGAACCTGCCCGTGGCCACCCACAGCAGACTGCCGACCAGCGCGCGGACCATGCCGCGCAGGAAGCCGTCGCCCTTGATGCGGAACACGAGGTCGGCGCCCTCCTCCACGACGTCGGCCGAGAACACCCGGCGGAAGGTCTGGCGGTGCGAGCCGCCCGCACGAGCGAACGCGCTCCAGTCGTGCCGTCCCTCGAGCAGCGCGGTCGCCGTTCGCAGTCGCTCGAGGTCGAGTCGAGCGGGCACGCGCACCGTGGTCGCCGCTTCGAACGGCGGCAGGACCGGCCGGCGGCTCATGCGGTAGTGGTACTCCTTCGCCACCGCCCACTCGCGCGCATGGAAGTCGGGCGCGACCGCGAGCGAGCGCAGGACGCGCACCGAGCTCGGTAGATGGTGATTGGTGCCTTCGACCAGCGCGCGCGCCGGCCACGCGCGCGCGAGGGTGACGTGCGCCTCCTGGCCGGCGGCGTGCACGCCGGCGTCGGTTCGGCTGGCGCCGTGGACACGGGCCGGCTCGCCGACCACCCGCTCGAGCGCGGTCTCGACCACCTCCTGGATGCTGAGCGCGTTGATCTGCCGCTGCCAGCCGGCGAATCCGCCGCCGAGATACGCGAGCGTCAGGCGGTGGTTCGAGCCGCCGCGCGCGACGACGCTCACCGCCGCGTCATCAGCAGGGCGATCACGAACGGCCCCCAGATCAGCAGAAACGGCCACGGCAGCAAGGGTACATCGAGGAACCGCGGCAGATAGGAGGCGAGCAGCGAGAGCGACAACACCAGCCAGGGCACGCTCCACTGAAGCGCCGCCAGCGGCAGCATCCACAACGCATACCAGGGATAGACGGTCGCCGACAGCACCAGCACACCGCCGAGCACGGTGAGCGCGGCGTCGATCGGATCGGCTCGTCGCAGCGAAGCGATCACGACGCCCGCCATCGCGATCGCCAACACGACTTTGGCCAGGAGTTGCGGGTAGACGTAGTGGTAGAGCGGATTCCAGAGCTCGTGGTGTCCGGTGGCGGCTTTGAGATCGTCGAGCCGCGCCTTCGTCCACGGCACGGCGCCGGCCCAGTCGAGCGCGCGCCACAGCGGCTCGAACACGGGACCGTTCCATTCCCACGACACCGCATAGGTGACGAGGCCTGGAGGGAACCCCGGCGCGCCGATCGCGAACGGCACCGCCACCACCGCGAGCAGCGCACCGCACGCAGCCACGAACAGCACCCGGCGCGCCGAAGCTCGCGTCCAGGCCGGGACCAGGAGCAAGGGAACCAGCTTGGCCAGGATCGCCAGCGCGAGCGCCGCGCCGGCCGCGGCGGAGCGCCGGCGAGCGATCGCGGCGTGCTTCGGTTGAGGTTCGACCAGGAACAGTGCGGCCACCAGCAAGGGCAGCACCCCCAGAGCGTCGACGTGACCCATCCCCGCCACCTCGAGCACCACCAACGGGTTCCAGGCGTAGGCGATGACGCGTCCGGCCGGCGCTCCGCGCGCGCGTGCGAGTCGCAGCAGCACCAGGCACGAGAGCAGGTCGATCGCGACCAGCATCGCCTTCCATCCCAGCAGAGGCCACGGCAATCGGCTCGCTATACTGAACGCCGCAATCGCGAGCGGCGGATACACGGTCTCGACCTCACGATGCGCGACCCGCTCCCACAGCTCGTCGCGCAGATCTCCGAGCTCAGGGTCGCGCGGCGCATGGAAGTACGGGTTCCACCCGAAGGCGGCGATGCGGCCGTCCCACAGGTAGCGATAAACGTCGTCGGAGAGCGACGGCGGAAGGGGCAGGAGGCAGATCCGCAGCAGCGCCGCGACCGAGAGAATCCAGGATGCGCGCGCGGTGTTCGCGGCGAGTCGATGAAGCGCCCAGACGAATGCCGCGACCGCGCCGGTCAGGACGGCGATCGAAGCCCACGGTCGCGCGGTCAGGTCGAAGATCGCGAGGAGAGCCGCCGTCGCCAGCAGGAGCGGCGCCGCCGTCGCGAGCCGATCCCGGAATCCGTGGTCCTTTGAGCTAGCGATGGAGATCAGGGATCTGATCCTGCTCGCCTACTACCTGACGTTGGGAGTGCTGGCGCTGTACAGCCTGCATCGCGCCCTGCTGCTGCGGCTCGAGCGCAGGCACCGCGCGCCGCTGGCGCCGCCCGCAGATCCTGCGGTCTGGCCGCGGGTGACGGTTCAGTTGCCACTCTACAACGAGCTCTACGTCGCTCCCCGCCTGCTCGAGGCCGCCTGTCGCCTCGACTATCCGAGCGATCGTCTCGAGATCCAGGTGCTCGACGACTCCGACGACGAGACCGCGGCGGTGATGCGCCGCCTGTGCGAGCGCTACCGGCGGAGCGGAGCCGATGTCACCTACCTGCACCGCGCCGCCCGCAGCGGATACAAGGCCGGCGCGCTGGCCGCAGGGCTCGAGTCGGCGAGCGGCGAGATGATCGCCGTCTTCGACGCCGACTTCGTGCCGCCGCCGTCATTCCTGTACGACAGTGTGCGCTGGTTCGACGATCCGACCGTCGGCATGGTGCAGGCGCGCTGGGAGCATCTCAATCGCCGGCAGTCGCTGTTGACGCGAGTGCAGGCGATGCTTCTCGACGGCCACTTCCTGATCGAGCACACCGCGCGGCATCGGAGCGGCCGGCTGTGGAACTTCAACGGCACCGCCGGAGTGTGGCGGCGCGAGGCGATCGACGCTGCCGGCGGCTGGCAGCACGACACCCTGACCGAGGACCTCGACCTCTCGTATCGGGCGCAGCTGCGGGGCTGGCGCTTCGTCTACCTGCCTCGACTCGAAGTGCCCTCCGAGCTCCCGGCCTCGATCTCGGCGCTCAAGAGCCAGCAGCACCGTTGGGCCAAAGGCTCGATCCAGACCGCGCGCAAGCTGCTCGGCGACATCCTGCGCTCGCCCCAGCCCTGGTGGCGCAAGCTCGAAGCGTGCGTCCATCTCACCGCCAACGGCTGTTACTTCCTGCTGGTGCTGCTCGCGCTCCTGATCTTCCCGGCGATGCTCGCGCGACGCGCGGCCGAGGAGCAATGGAAGCTGCTCGCCATCGATCTGCCGCTGTTCCTGGCGGCCACGGCGTCGATCGTCGCCTACTACCTCGAGAGTCAGCGCCTCGAGTCGCGCGGCGAGCGGCGCCCGGCGGTGCTGCTGCCGTCGGTGTTCGCACTGGGAATCGGGCTCTCGCTCTCGAACGCGAGCGCCGTGCTGTCGGGACTGGTCCGCCGCGGCGGCGCCTTCGTCCGCACCCCCAAGCCCGGCGCGCCGGGAGCGAGAGCGGGCCGGCGCGCCCGGCCACGCTACGTCGCGGCCAGAAGTCCCACCGTGCCGCTCGAGGCGGCGTTCGCGCTCTACTTCCTGCTGGCGATGCTGCTCGCGGCTCGGTTCGGGATGTGGCTCGCGCTCCCGTTCCTGGCGCTCTTTCTCCACGGCTACGGCTGGGTGACGGTTCTCTCCTGGCGCGAGCGCGCGGGCTCACCGACGTCGCGAACCGCGGAGTAGACTAGACCGACGTGACGGCTCCACGACTGGCGCCCGAGTCGGTGACACTGCGGCCGGCCCGCATCTCCGACGCTCCACTCTTCCGCGGTTGGCGCGCCGAGCCCAGCGTGCGCCGCCACCAGCCGCTGCGCGACATCGCGCTGTCGCAGATCCGCGCCGACGTCGCGGCGCAGAACATGGACGACCTCTACCGCTCGCGCGGCGAGCGGTTCCAGTGGGTGATCGAGGTCAGCCGTGAGCCCGCGGGTTGGATCACGCTGGTGGTGGCCAACTGGGAGCACGGACTGTGCGAGCTCGGCTTCGCGCTGTCGTCGCCGTTTCAGAACCGCGGCATCATGCCGCAGGCCCTCTCGCAGCTCGTGCCCGAGATCTTCCTGCACACCACGCTCTACCGGATCGAGGCGCGCTGCTCGATCGAGAACGTCGGTTCGCAGCGGGTGCTCGAGAAGTCGCGCTTCCACCGCGAGGGATTGCTCCGCGGCTA
>DATAFT010000028.1:0-5581 GCA_036257295.1 Thermoanaerobaculia bacterium | reverse complement strand
AGCTCATCATCCGCTACCTGAGCGAGACCTACGGCGTCGATCCCGACGCGCGACTCTCCGCCGGCGATCGTGCCCTCGCGCTCGCCTGGCGTCGCACCATCGAGGAGCACTACCACCAGGCGTTCGAGCACCAGCTCTTCTTCGGCCGCGGCGGCGCCGAGCGCCTTCAGCAATTCGCCTCGACGATGCCCCCGGTGGTGCGTTCGATCGCGCCGGCGATCATGCTGCGCCAGTTCAGGAATCAGCTCTGGGCGCGAGGTGTCGGCCGGCACGTCGAAGCCGACATCATCGCCATGGGTCAGTCGGACCTCGACGCGGCTTCGGTCTTTCTCGGCGATCGCCCGTACTTTCTGGGCGACCAGCCGACCAACATCGACGCCTGTGCCTTCGGGTTTCTCGGCGTGACCGTCTATGTCGAAGGAGACAATCCGCTGTTCCGTCACGCGGCGTCGCTGCCGAATCTGATGGCCTATACCGAACGTATGCGGGCACGCTACTTCCCGGAGACGCGGTAGTCTCCGCCTCGATCGCGCGGGCGACCCACATGAGCTATGAGCCTCAGACCGGCGAGCTCTTCGCCGAGCGATATCGCATCGACCGTCTGGTCGGGCGCGGCGCGACCGGCGCCGTGTGGGCGGTCTACGACGAGGAAGTCGGCGACCGCGTCGCCTTGAAGCTCCTCACCGGCGGACCCGACGACGCCGCCGAGCGGTTCCGGCGCGAGGTGCGCCTGGCGCGCCGCGTCACCCATCGCAACGCGGCGCGCATCTTCGATCTCGGCGCCGCCAACGGATCTCTCTACCTGACCATGGAGCTGGTCGAGGGCGAAAGTCTGCAGGCCCTCATTTCGCGACAGGCCCGGCTCTCGGTGCGGCGGGCCGCCGAGATCGGAACTCAGATCGCGCACGGGCTCGCCGCCGCGCACGAGGTCGGCGTCGTGCACCGCGACATCAAGCCGGCGAACGTCCTCCTCGACCAGACGGGGCGAGTGGTGCTGACCGACTTCGGCCTCGCTCGTGCCGTGGCCGCCGAGGCGAACGTGACCGTCGGCTCGGTGATGATGGGGACGCCCTCCTACATGGCGCCGGAGCAGGTGCGCGGAGAGGCGGTCGGCCCGCGCACCGATCTGTATGCACTAGGCGCTTTGCTCTACGAGATGCTCACCGGGCGCTGCCCCTTCGTCCGCGACGACGCGGTCGCGATCGCGTTGGCCCGCCTCACCGCCGATCCCGAGGACCCGCGCCGCCACGTGCCGATGCCCGACGACGTCGCCGCTCTCGTCATGCGGTGCCTCGAGCGATCGAGCGACCGCCGCCCGGAGTCAGCCACCGACGTGGCTAACGTGCTCGCGGAGATCGCGCTGCGCTCGGAGACGCCGGACACCGCGGCCACGCTCGTCGCGACGTCTGCGGAGACCGCCCCCGGTTCCTACCAGGGTTCACGCGGGAGCTCGGTCTCGACCGAGCGCGCGAGCTCGTCCGCCGCGCGCTCGTCCGAGCAGTGCACCCTGGCAGTGCTGCCGTTTCATCACCGCGGACCTGCCGAGCACGCCCATCTCGCCGAGGTGATCGCAGAGGACCTGGTCGACGTCCTCACGCGGACGCGCGGCCTGCGCGTGACTTCGAGTCGCGCAACGGCGAAATATCTGGGGCAGTCGGTCGACCCGCGCAGCGCCGGACGGGAGCTCGCCGTCGAGGCCATCGTCGACGGCAGCGTTCGCATTCTCGGAGACCGGGTACGGATCTCGGCCCGGCTGATCGACGTCGCCACCGGAGAGCAGCTCTGGACCGACCGCTTCGACGGCCTCCTCGCCGAGGCCAGGGAGATCGAGGAGATCACCCCACAGCGCATGGCCGACCGACTGCGCCAGGAGCTAGAGCTCCTCGGCGCGCGCCATGCTGTTCCGCTTGAGGCGGTCGACCTCTATCTCGAGGCCAACCGGAGGATCGCCACGGCGGGCTGGACCGGTACCGATGCCGCCCCTACCACTCTCGCCGACGGCCAGGTGGTCGACCTCCTCGACCGGGCGATCGCGATCGCTCCCGACTTCGGCCTCGCTCTCGCCGCGCACGCCGATTTTTCCGTGCGTCGCTGGTTCATGCCTGCCGGTCAGAACGAGGAGACGGCGAAGAAAGCGCACGAATCCGTGGCGCGAGCCAGCGTTAGAGCGCCGCAGGTTCCACTGACGCACTACGCCGCCGGTCGTCTCGCGGTCAGCGACGGTCGATTCGGCGACGCAGCTCGCGAGCTCACGCTCGCACTCGCGCTGGCGCCGACCTACGCCGGAGTCCACGCCTACCTCGGATCGCTCCAGTGCGAGGCCGGCCGCGGCGACGAGGGTGAGCGGCACATCCGTCTCGCCTCACGGCTCGACCCGGCTCTCGCGGTGGGCACCATGCTGGCGCGCCACGTTGCGTTCGACCGCGACCTGGCGCGCTTCCGGGAAACGATCGAGGAGCTTCGCGCCAAGCAGGTCGAGTCGCGCTTCGTCCTCGACCTGATCGAGATGCGCGTCGGCGGATGGTTCGGCGATCTCGAAACCGTGCGACGCTGCCGGCCCTCTTCGCACATTCAGGAACATGCGGCCAACCGCGTCCTCGACGCGCAGCGAGCCGCGCTGCTCGGAGAATCATCGGAGGCGCAGCTCCTGGCCACCCTCGAGAACGCTCTCGTCCCCGGATCCGGCCCCCGCCTCGTCGCCGCGCTACGTCAGCTCGTGGTCGAAGGCTTGGCGCCGATGGGCGCGGTCGAGAGCGCCATGGCGCAACTGCGGCTCCTCACCGACAGCCCGGCGTTCGTCGACGCCGACTGGCTCGAGCGCTGCCCGGCCCTCGATCCGCTGCGCTCGCAGGCCGACTTCGTCACGATCGTCGCGCGGGTGCGACTGCGCGCCGACGCCATCTGGCGCGTTGCCTCTTCGACCTAGGAGCGAAGACCGCTGATCTGTCACTCCGCCTCGATCACACCCTTCGGCGCCCGCTGCTTCATGAACCCGAACATGTAGCCGGCGACGCGCCGCATCTGGATCTCCTCCGCGCCTTCGGTGATGCGGTAGCGGCGGTGGTGGCGGTAGATGTGCTCGAACGGCTTGTGTCGCGAATAGCCGAGGCCGCCGTGCACCTGCATGGCGCGGTCCGCCGCCTCGCAGCACATGCGGTTCGACCAGTAGTTGCACATCGAGACCTTGTCGGACACGGAGAAGTTGCCGTAGGTGTCCATCTGCCACGCCGTTTTGTGGATGAGAGCGCGCAACATCTCGCACTGGGTCTGAAGTTCGACCAGCGGGAACTGGATGCCCTGGTTGGTGGCCAGCGCCTTGCCGAACGGCTTGCGTTGCTTGGCGTACTCGACCGACTCGTTGATGCAGAACTGCGCGGCGCCGAGGCTCGAGGCGGCCTGGCGGATGCGGTTCTCGTTGAAGAAGTGCTGGACCACCTGCAGGCCTCGTCCCTCGCCGCCGAAGATCGACTCGTGGGGAACACGAACGTCCTTGAGTGAGATGTGCCCGTGGTCGGTGGGCATGTTGAACGTCCACAACATCTCCTCGACCTTGAAGCCGGGAGAGTCGGTGGGGACCAGGAAGGCGGTGATGCCCGAGCCGTCGCCCGCCTTGCCGCTGGTGCGGGCCATGATCATGTCGTGCTTGGCTTTGTGGATGCCGGTGTTCCAGGTCTTCTCGCCGTTGATCGTCCACTCGTCGCCGTCGCGCACGGCGTAGGTCTCCATGTGGGTGGCGTCGGAGCCGTGGTTGGGCTCGGTGATGCCGAAGGCGAATCCCTTGGTGCCCTGGAGCATCCCCTCGACCCACTCCTTCTTCTGCGCCTCGGTGCCGTAGTTCATCATCAGCAGCACGCCGACGCTGTTGCCCACGATCGAGTGCTCGGTCTGGAGGTCGTTGTGGAGGCCGAGGCCCTTGGCGGCCAGGTGCTCGCGAATGATCGCCATCGCCAGGTTGCCGCCATCCTTGCCGCCCACCGACTTGGGCAGCGCGAAGCGGTAATGGCCGGCGCGATCGGCGCGACGGCGCGCCTCGCGCATCAGCTCCTCCCACTCCTCGTTGGGCAGCCCGCCGCGGTCCCAGTCGGTGCGCGCGTCCTCGCGGCGGTGGTCGAAGAAGCGGATGTTGTCGTTCTGCTGTTCGAGCGGCTTGATCTCGCGCTCGATGAAGGCGTCGAGCTCCTCGAGATAAGCGGCGACGTCGGTGGGAATGTCGAAGTTCACGGCGGATCCCTCCCTGTTCTCGATGATGCGGCGGCCGCCGATGGTAGCACCGGGCCGGAGCTCATCGTTCGCTCTGGGGGCGAGAGCGGCAGCGCCGTCCTACTCTGCCTGAGCGGAGACGCCCAGAGCCTTGGCGGCGCGGCTTCGGTTGGTGGCGAGCGCGAACTCGCCCGGCGTCAGGCCGCGATTGTTCTCGACGGTGGTGTCGGCGCCGCGCTCGAGCAGGAGGGCGATGGCTTCCAGGGCCTGCGCCTCCACCGCGTGGTGAAGTGGCGTGAACCCGGACAGGTTCTGTCGATCGATGTCGGCGCCGAGCTCGAGGAGGAGCTCGATCATCGCAGTGTCGTTCTGGAGCGCGGCGAAATTCAGCGGCCGGCGTCCATTGCCCCCTGCTGTGGCCGGCCGGGTGTCGAGGCCATGGACGTCCGCGCCCTGCGCCACCAGCTTCCGGACCGCGTCGAGGTCGCGAGCCAGCACGGCGTCCGCCAGCGGGGCGGGGTCCGTGGACGGCGGCGTACCGGTCGAGTCCGCCGCCTGAGCCTTCGCCGCCGCCTCGGCTCCCGCCGCTTCGGTTCGTTTCGCCACCCGGGCGGCGCCGTCGAGATGCTGGGTGACCGACACGGCCCGGCCGTCGCCACCGAGGGCGAAGTGCAGCTCCGCTCGACTCGCCGCATCGGAGAAGCGATGCTCAGAGACCGCCGCCAGCCGGTGCTTCGGCTGACCCGTGGTCTGGGCGTAGAGGGAGTCCCCCTCGCGCGAGATGGTCAGGATCGAGCCGGGCGCCAGCTCGTAGCTACCGAGATAGGGCTCGAACACCGCTGTCTTGGCCGCCTGGCCGTGGGCGAGGCTCGATGCCAGGACACCGCACATGATCGAAAGGGCGAGGATCACACTCGCCGACGTCCATTTCTTCGAAGAGGTCATTCCGGCTGGCCCTCACGCGTCGTTCGTCTGGTTGCTCCTACGCGCGACGGATGCCAGAGTTTCCGAGGCGCTCAGTGTGGCAAGCGGCTGCGCCTTCGCAGGAAGGCGAAGCAGATGCCGAGCAGGACCAGAGACTCGATCGCCATCGCGATGCCCGATAGGGTCGAGATCTCGTACAGCGCGCCCGGCGTCGGCGTCGGTGTCGGCGTACTCGTCGGCGTGGCGGTCGCGGTCGGCGTCACGGTCGAGGTCGCGGTGGGGGTGGCGGTCGGCGTTGCGATACCGAAGCGCTGGGCGAAGACGCCTCCCTGCCACCCGTCCTGGCCAAAGCTGTTCCAGGCGATGACGAAAGTGCCCGCGTCTGCCGCGGCCACGGCAGCGCGGAACTGCTCGTTCAAAGTGTGGGAGTTGACCTGAAACTCGGTGGCCAGGGGAC
>DATAFT010000023.1:0-14140 GCA_036257295.1 Thermoanaerobaculia bacterium | reverse complement strand
TCCGCGCGGTCGAGCAGGTTGAAACCCTCCGCGCGCTCGTCGGCGTTGAGGACGGGCCACGCTTCGCGCAGCGATTCGGCGTTGACGCCGCGGACGGCGGTGGGCTCGGTCATCTTGGTCCTGAGTTGCGTCTTTGCCGCGACGTGGCGACCTTTCGCGCCGGGCGGGGTCGAGTCTATGTCTTCGCGGCGGCACCCGCGCTCGTTGCGTGGGTTCGGCCAGTGTGTTGTCATCCGGCTCGGGGACCCCACGTGACCGGCTTTCTGCTCGAGAGCGCAACCGCGATCCGCCGCCTGATCGACCGTCGCGAGGTCTCCGCCCGCGAGGTGGTCGAAGCATCGCTGCGGCGGATCGAGGAGAAGAACGGCGAGATCAACGCCGTGGTCACTCTCGACCCACGGGCGCTGGACGCGGCGGCCGCCCTCGACCAGCGTCTCGCGCGCGGCGAGCCCGCGGGTCCGCTTCACGGCCTTCCGGTCGGCATCAAGGACGTGACGCCGGTGGGCGGACTGCGCACCACCTACGGCTCGCCGCTCTACGCCGATCACGTGCCGGCCGAGGATGCCGAAGTGGTTCGGCGCCTGCGCGCGGCCGGCGCAGTCGTCCTGGGCAAGACCAACACCCCCGAGTTCGCGACCGGTGCCAACACCTGGAACGAAGTCTTCGGTCGCACCCGCAACCCGTGGAACCCCGAGCGCAGTGCCGGCGGCTCGACCGGCGGCGGCGCCGCCGCGCTCGCGACCGGAATGATCGCGCTGGCCGAGGGCACCGATCTCGGCGGCTCGCTGCGCATCCCCGCTGCCTTCTGCGGCGTGGTCGGTCTGCGCCCGTCGCCCGGGCTGGTGCCGACGTCGCCGGCCGACTACTCGTGGGACACCCTGCAGGTGACCGGTCCGATCGCGCGACGAGCGGAGGATGTAGCACTCGTTCTGCAAGCGATCGCGGGTCCGAGCGCCCGCGCACCCCTCGCGCAACCCGTCGCCGGCCGCGACTTCGTGGCCGCGGTGACGGGCGCCGATTGCCGCGGCCTGCGCGTCGCCTACGCTCCCGACGTGGCGCGGATCGGCGTCGACCCCACGGTCGAGAGCGTCTGCCGCGGCGCGGCATTCGAGCTGCGTCAGGCAGGCGCCACGGTGGAGGAGAGCGACCTCGACCTCGAGTACGCCAAGGAGAGCTTCATCACGCTGCGCGGCTACTGGATGATCGCGCAGCACCGCACGCGTCTCGATCGACGCGACCGCTTCGGCGACAACCTGCGTGGCAACGTCGAGCGCGCGCTCGGCCACACCATGCTCGAGCTGGCCGAAGCCGAGCACCGTCGTGGCCGCGTCTGGGAAGACCTGCGACGCCTCTTCGAGCGCGTCGACCTCCTGCTCACCCCCACCGTCGCCGTGCCGCCGTTCCCGGTGACGCAGAACTATCCCGACACCATAGCCGGTCGGCCGATGATGACCTACATCGACTGGATCGCGCCGACGTTCGTGCTGTCGTTGGCCGGGCTGCCCGTCGCCTCGGTGCCTGCCGGCCTCGATCGCGAGGGCTTACCCGTCGGCCTGCAGATCGTCGGTCCACCGCAAGGTGAAGAGAAGGTTTTGGCTCTGGCGCGACTAGTTCAAGACGCCTACCCGATCGGATTGCCATCTTAGAGGCGACCGATCGTCGTTACTCAGGCGACACGTACCACCGCATAGCGTCTGACCGAAGGGGGTCCAGGAACAGTTACTGGTAGCGAGCGTATGATCGACCAACGCAAAGGCTTTGACCGCCTGCGTCGGCCTCGTCAGCGCGATGGACGGTCGACGCAGGATAACGAAGCGCTCGGTCTGACCGAAGCGCGGGAGGTGTGGATGAGGATCGGAAGCTTCTCGGTGTTTTTTCTGTCACTAGTTCTGGTCGTGGTCGCGAGGACGGCTGCCGCTCAGACCTGGACTCCTGAGCAACAGGAGGTCTGGAAGTTCGAAGAGCAGCAGTGGAAGATGGCCAAGGACGAGGACCTGAGCTGGATCGACACCATGGTCCACGCCAACCTGAGCTACTGGAGCGTCGATCGACCGGCGCCGCAGAACAAGGCGTCGCTGCTGCGGTGGAACCGCTACGACAGCAGCAGCACCACGGTCCTCGAGCAAGAGATCTTTCCGATCTCGGCGACGATCACGGGCAATGTCGCCGTCGTGCAGTACGCCTACGCGATCGCGCGCGAGAACTACAAGAAGGATCGTGAAACCGTGACCGGACGGTACACGGACGTTCTGATCAAGGAAGGTGGCCGTTGGCTGTTCATCGCGTGGGCCGGCGGCGACGATCCGGAGTGAGCGCGAGGGAGGGCGGACACTCGAGGGTCGCGGCGCGAGAAGAGCAGCTCGAGCGGCGATCCTGTCGCTGGCGTTGCCGGGTCACTTGCCGGTCCGCGCCGACACCTACGCGCGGCAGACGGGCATCGATGTCCTGCACTACGCGTTCCGCCTGACGCTGGCCGCTACGCCTTCGGATCGATCGGCGTGATCGTCCCCGCTGCTCTTTCGATCGCCGCCGCCGCATCGAGCGCGAGATCCTCGCGGAACCGATCGCCGATCACCTGCACGCCCATCGGCAATCCCCCCGCGACGCCGACCGGCAACGCCACTGCCGGGATGCCCAACAGGTTGACCGCGACTACCACGCGGAGCTGGTTCATCACGTCCCAAGCCTGATCGACCCCGGCTACGTCGTAGCCCACCTCGAACGGTGGCTGCGTGAATACCGGTCCGACCACCAGCGGGTAGCGGGTGAAGAACTCGGACCACTCGGAAGCGAGAGCGTGGCGCGCGGCGAGCGAGCCGACGTAGCCGCCCAGCTGCTTGAACTCGAAATGCTGCATCACCAGGTCGAGGAACTTGAACGCCTCCGGCGACATCACCTGCTCGAAGTAGTCCATGCCCTCGTAGAGCTCGCTGCCAAGGAACTCCATCCAGATGTCGAAGGCCTGCGCCAGGCGCGGCGGCTCGATCTCCTCGACGACGTAGCCGGCGCCGGCGAGCGCCTTGCCCGCCTTGCGCACGCCCTCCGCGACGTCGGGATGCGTCTTGCCGCCGCTGGGCTCCGGCACCAGCGCGACCTTGATCGGCCCCGGCGGATCGGGGAGGTCGAGCGGCACCGGCATCGACCAGGGGTCGCGCACATGCTGTCCCGACAGGATCTGGTAGCCGAGCTTGACGTCGGCGATGCTCCGCGCCATCGGTCCGTTGACCGCCATGAGCTGCCCGGCCGCGCCGCCGGCTCCGCCCTCCGAGGCGTGAGGGATCCGTCCGAACGTCGGCTTGAGCGCCGCTATGCCGCAGCAGTTGGCGGGGTTGCGCAGCGAACCGCCGATGTCGTTGCCGAGTCCGATCGGTGTCATGCCGGCGGCGAGAGCCGCTGCTTCACCGCCGCTCGAGCCGCCGACGTTGCGCTTCGAGTTCCAGGGGTTGAGGCAGCGTCCCCAGAGCTCGCTGTAGCTGTGGACACGGAGGGCGAGGTCGGGCAGGTTGGTGCGGCCGAGCGGGATGCCTCCCGCGGCCTTCATCCGCTCGACGACCGGGGCGTCGAGCTTCGCGATCAGGCCCTTGTTCTCCTCGATCCCGTCGGTGTTCGCCTTGCCGGCCTGATCGAGGTTGTCCTTGATGGTGAAGGGCACGCCGTGAAGCGGTCCCAGCTTGGCGCCGCTCTTGACCGCGGCGTCGGCGGCCTTGGCCGCTGCGCGCGCCTCATCGGCGAACACGACCGGGATGGCGTTGACCTTGGCGTTCACCGCGGCGATCCGGGCCAGGTGCGCCTCGATCACCTCGACCGAGCTCACCTGCCGTTGGGCGATCGCTTCGGCGAGCTGGCCGGCGCCCGCGCGCCATAGCTCGCTCGGCAGCGCCGACGGATCCGCCGCGGCGGCGGTCGCTAGTGTGGCGGCCCAGGCCGGCGACCGCAGCGCTCCGAGCGCGGTGGCAGCCGCGAAGGTGGCGGCGAAGCTCTCGAGCAGCTCCCGGCGGTTCCAGCCCCCCCCACCCCAACCGGGGATGGGCCAGGGGTGGCGCTGGTCAATGGTTGTTCCGAGCGGGGGGCGCAGGTGGGAGGTCGAGCGCGGCGCACGATTGGCCATGTCCTTCCCTTCGTCGTGTAGTGGCGAACCTGTTGGAACTTGAGGCGCTTAGTGTAGCGCCTGCCCGGATGCGGGTCGCGCGGGGGCGGCGCGGGGTAGACTGACCGGCCGGCCGACCCGCCGCGGCGCCGATCCATTCTGGAGGACCGACAGGTCGTGATCTCGAGACCTCGCTGGCTGATGCGCCTCGCCGTGGCGGCAGTGCTCGGTGGGATGGGCGTGGCAGCGGCGCCGGCGCAGCCGCCTCCCGCCCGCTCGCTCGCGTTCACTCGACAGCCAGCCTCGGTTTTCTCGGGCGGAGTTCCAGCCGAAGGCGCGCCGGGCGAGCCCCTCCATCTCACGCTCGACGAGGCCATAGCTCGCGGCCTCGACCACAACCTCGTTCCACTGCTCGCCGCCGAGGACGTGCGCCGCGCGCGCGCGCTCCGCGCCGCCGACGTCGGCGAGCTCCTCCCGCGCGCGTACGCCGCGCTGCGGCAATCGAGCCGTCAGATCAACCTCGACGCTTTCGGCTTCAGCGGCTCATTCGGCGGGGATGAACCGGTCCCGTCGGTGGTCGGTCCGTTCGACCTCTACGACGCGCGACTCACCCTGCAATGGGCGCTCTTCGATCCGGCGGCGATCGCGCGCGCGCGGCGTGGCGCCGCCGCCGTCGACGCCGCCGAGCTCTCGCTCGAAGACGCGCGCGAGCTGGTGGTGCTCGCGGTCGCCGATCAGTACCTGCAGATGCTCGCCGCCGAAAGGCTCACCGCCTCGGTCGAAGCCGAAGTGGGAACGTCGGAGATACTGCGTCGCATCGCGCTCGATCGCAAGGAGGCGGGCTCCGCGGCCGGCATCGAGGTGCTGCGCGCCGAGGTGCGACTGCAACAGGACCGCCAGCGCCTGATCGCGACCCGCAACGCGCAGACCAAGCAGCGTCTCGACCTGGCGCGCATGATCGGCCTGCCGCTCGGACAGGAGCTCGAGCCGGCGGACGGCATGGTCGAGACCGCGCCGCCGCCGCCCGCGCTCGACGCCGCGGTGGCCCAGGCGTGGACGCGACGGCGCGACCTCGCCGCGGCGACGGCACGACTCGAAGCGGCGCGCGCCGCGCGACGGGCGGCCACTCGAGAACGCTATCCGGCGTTGCGCCTCCAGGGCGACTACGGCGTCCTCGGCCGCGAGATCGACACCACGAAGGAAACATTCGACCTCGGCGCCAGCATCGCGGTGCCGATCTACGATCGCGCCTCGATCGACAGTGAAGCGATCCGCTCCGAAGCCGAGCTGCGCGCACGCGAAGCCGAGCTCGCGGACCTCCGCGCCGCCGTCTACTACGAGGTGCGCATCTCGTTGCTCGACCTCGAGGCGGCCCGCGAGCTGGTCGAGGTCGGGCGGGCCGGGCTCGATCTCGCTCGACGACAGATCGAGCAGGCGCGCAACCGATTCAGCGCCGGCGTTGCCTCCAACCTCGAGGTGGTCGAGGCGCAGGAGTCCCTCGCCCGCGCCGACGAGACCTTCATCGCGAGCCTCTATCTACTGACGCTCGAACGGCTGCGTCTCGGGCGCGCGCTGGGCGCCATCAACGAAGCCGTGCCTGGCCTGGTCGCCCCCCCCGCCCCCACCGGGGATGGGCCAGCCGGAGTGCCCTGAGCATGGCCGATCCACAACGAGAAACCGCGCCCGACGACCGGCCGATGCCCTCGGCGTCCGCGCCGCCGTCGGCACGGGGGCGGATGGCGGGCGCGCTGCACTCGCGGCGGCGCATCGTGTTGCCGCTCGCTGCCCTGCTGGTGGTGGTGATCGGCGTGAGCTGGTGGTGGCTACGCGGCCGCGAGTCAACCGACGACGCCCGCGTGCGTGCCTCCATCCACCCCATCGCGCCGAGGGTGTCGGGAACTGTGGTGGCGGTGCACGTCAAGGACCACCAGGCGGTGGCGGCCGGCGACGTGCTGTTCGAGATCGACCGTCGCGACTTCGAGGTGGCGCGCGACCGGCGGAAGGCGGACTTCGACGAGGCGACGGCTCGCGCTCGCGCGGCCTCGACCGGCGTGCCGGTGACCGCGACCACGACCGAGAGCGCGCTCGCCGGCGCTCGGGCTACGGTCGACGACGCTCGCGCCGGAGTCCGCCTCGCCGAGAAATCGCTTGCCGCCGCCGAGGCCGGTCTGCGCGGCGCCGAAGCGCGCGTGCGTCAGGCCGAAGCCGAGCACACGCGAGCGGCGGGCGACCAGGAGCGGTTGGCGCCGCTGGTCGAGCGCGACGAGATCTCGAAGCAGGAGTACGACGCCGCGGTCGAGAACGAGCACGCCCGAGCGGCGGCGGTCGATGCGGCGAAGGCCGCGGTGGCCGTGGCCGGCAGTGAGATGGCGGTGGCCGAGAGCCGACTGGTCCAGGCCCGCGCCGAGGTCCGCCGGCGCGACGCCGAGGCCGCCGCCGCAGGCACCGCGCCGCAGCGCGTCACCATCACCGAAGCCGAGGCCGCCTCGGCGGCGGCGCGGGTGGAGCAGACCGCAGCCGAGCTGCGCCGCGCCGAGCTCGACCTGGAGTACACCCAGGTGCGCGCGCCGGTCGCGGGTGTGGTGGCCCGCAAGAGCGTCGAGGTCGGCGAGTACGTGCGGCCGGGGCAGGCGGTGATGGCGGTGGTGGCGCTCGACGACGTGTGGGTGGTGGCGAACTTCAAGGAGACGCAGGTGCGAGCCATGCGCCCCGGTCAGCGCGCCCGGGTCGAAGTCGATGCCTACCCCGGGCGCGACTACGAGGGTCACGTCGAGTCGATCGGCGCCGCCACCAACTCGAGCTTCAGCCTGTTGCCGCCCGAGAACGCGAGCGGCAACTTCGTCAAGGTGGTGCAGCGGCTGCCGGTCAAGATCGTCCTCGACCAGGCTCAGGACGAGCAGCGACCGCTACGGCCCGGCATGTCGGTGATCGCGAGGGTGTACACCCGGCAGTGAACGACAGCGCCATCCTCCCGCCCTCCGAGCCCAACCGCTGGGTGGTCGCCGGGGCGGTGATGCTCTCCTCGTTCATGGTGTTCCTCGACACCTCGGTGGTGAACGTGTCGCTGCCCTACATCGCGGGCAGCCTGTCGGCTTCGATCGACGAGTCGACCTGGGCGCTCACCTCGTACCTGGCCGCCAACGCGGTGGTGCTGCCGCTCGCCGGGTGGCTCGCCAACCACTTCGGGCGCAAGCGCCTGATGATCTGGAGCGTTTTGACGTTCACCGCGGCGTCGCTCCTGTGCGGGCTGGCGCCGACGCTTTCCACCCTGGTGCTCTTCCGCGTAGTCCAGGGTCTCACCGGCGGCGTGATGATGCCGCTCTCGCAGTCGGTGATGCTCGAGGGCTTTCCGCCGCACGAGCGGGGCCGCGCCATGGGCTTCTGGTCGGTGGGGATCGTGCTCGCTCCGATCATGGGGCCGGTGATCGGCGGGTATCTCACGCTCACCTACAGCTGGCGCTGGGTGTTCTACGTCAACGTGCCGGTCGGCGTGCTGTCGCTGATCATGCTGCAGCTCTACGTCTTCGATCCGCCCTACATCAAGCGACCGGAGGGCAGGATCGACTACCGCGGCATGGTGCTGCTCTTCCTCGGCATCGCGGGTCTCCAGCTCCTGCTCGACAAGGGGCAGGAGGAGGAGTGGCTCGACTCCAATCTGATCGTCGGCTGCATCGTGGTGGCGGTGGTGGCCCTGGTCTGGTTCGTGGTCCACGAGCTGCGCGTCCACAACCCGGTGGTGAACCTGCGGATCTTCGCGTCGGCGACGTTCGCGATCGGCTCGTTCGTCTCTGGCATGCTGGGCTTCCTCCTCTTCGGCAGCCTGATCGTGCTGCCGATAATGCTCCAGACGCTGCTCGGCTACTCGCCGGTGCAGGCCGGCCTGGCGATGGCGCCGCGTGGCATCGGCTCCCTGATCACGATGCCGTTGATCGGGGTCCTGACCGACAAGATCGACCCGCGTCGGCTCCTGCTCGCTGGCTTCGGCATCGGCGCGGTCACCATGTACTGGCTGTCGCAGCTGAGCCTCGACGCCGGCTACTGGGACTTCTTCTGGCCGCAGTTCATCCAGGGCTGGGCGCTCGGCCTGCTCTTCATTCCGCTCACCACCTTGACCATGGCGCCGGTGCGCCGCGAGGACATGGGCAACGCCTCGAGCGCCTTCAACATGGTGCGCAACCTGGGCTCGTCGATCGGGATCGCCGTGCTATCGACGTTCATGGCGCGCAGCGCCATCCGTCACCGAGAGATCCTCGCCGGCCACTTCGACGAGTACGACCGGACCACGCGGAGCCTGCTCGAGCGGATGAGCGAGCGGTGGGCTCAGCACGGCGCCGACCCGGTCGAAGCGATGACGCGCGCCGGCGCCTCGATCGCGGGCACGATCGGGCGACAGGCGCAGCTGCTCTCCTATCTCGACGCCTTCCAGCTCCTCGCGGTGGTCTATCTGTTGATGACTCCGCTCGTCTTCGTGCTGCGCTGGCGGCGGGTCCCGACCGGGCCGGGGCCTTCGCGGCTACCGGTCGGTCACGAGTGAGCGGGGCGCGAGGTCGGCCACTTGACGGTCTGGCGATAGCTCACGACCGGGTCGCCGTCGAGCGGGCGACACGCGAACTCGATGGTGCGGAACGCGTAGCGGCCGGTGCCCTTGGCTACCAGCGTCGCTGAGCGTCGATACGGCACGCCCTGGAGCATGGGACCGGTCTGCAGGATCTCGATGGTCGCGTTCATCGCCGAGCGCATCTCGCGCGCAATCGGCTCCGGCGCCCACTTCATGCCGTAGGGAGACAGCACCAGCTGCGCGGCGGTGGGGACGATCGGCGGTCCCCACGGCGACGACTCGCGGTACCACGGGTGAGGATCGCCACCGCACTGCACCTGGTCGACCGCTGCCTGATCGAGCGTGAGGATCGGGCTCTCGTAGACGTGACCGATCGGCTCGGGGAGCGGATCGTAGTCTCCGGGTGAGGGATCCGGCAGAGCATCGCCGCGCTGCCAGGGGACGATCGCGTCGTCGACCGAGCGCGCGAGCCCGGCGAAGCCGGTGCACGCGGCGCCGCCGTCGCGCTTGCTCAGGGTGAAGCCGACCACGGCTTCGTCGGATGGCGCCGGAGCGCGATCGACCAGCACGACGCGGACCTCCTCGCCGTCGTAGACCGGCAGCGCCCACTTGAACACGAGAAAGCCGCGCTCGTACCACGCGGGGCCGAACCGCTCGACCAGCGCCGCGGTGACGTAGACCAGGTGAATGTTGCCGCCGACGAGACCGCCGCTGAACCCGAGCCGGCGCGCCTGGTCGTCGTGATGGATCGAGCCGAGCGAAGTGCTCTCGAAGTTGGTGGCGACGCGCCACGGTCCGGTGGAGTCCGGGCTCATGCGTAGAACGTACAATGCCCGCATGCGCGTCGCCACCTGGAACGTCAACGGCCTGCGGGCGCGACTGGACTTCGTCCTGCACTGGCTGCGCGCGCGACAGCCCGACGTCGTCGGCATCCAGGAGCTCAAGCTCGAGGACGAGCACTTTCCCACCGCCGAGCTCGCCGCCGCCGGATACCAGTCGGTCGCCTACTGCCAGCGCGGCTGGAACGGGGTGGCGATCCTGGCGCGCCAGCCGATCGAGGTGGTGCGCAAGGGGCTGCCCGGCCAGGACCCGCTGGGCGCTCGATTGCTCACCGCGCGGGTCGGCGACCTCGAGTACACGTCGCTCTACATCCCCAACGGCAAGTACGTCGGGCACGAGGACTTCCCGCGCAAGCTCGAGTGGCTCGACGCGCTCGCCGAGCACCTCGAGCGCGAGCACGACCAAGGGCGAGCGTCGGTGGTGTGCGGCGATTTCAACCTGTGCCCGCAGGCGATCGACAGCTGGAACGAGCCGTTGCTCCACGGCGCGATCTTCCACACCGACGAGGAGCGGTCGCGCTTCCAGCGCCTGCTCGACTGGGGACTGATCGACGTCTATCGGAGATTGCGGCCCGACTCACAGGCCTTCTCGTGGTGGGACTACCGCGCCGGCAACTTCCATCGCAACGAAGGACTGCGCATCGATTTCCTGCTCGCGACTCCCTCGGTCGCGGCCCGGGCGGTCGCGGCCGACATCGATCGCGAGTATCGCAAGAAGAAAGACGGGCTGATCGCCTCGGACCACGCGCCGGTGATGGTCGACCTCGAGGCGTGAGGGGCGCCCGTTGCCGACGGCCAAGAGCGAGACGGCCGGCGGGCGTGGCGCGATCCTCGAAGCGGCGCGGGAGCTCGCGCCGCGTGGCATCTATCTCTTCTTCAAGCACGGCGCGCGCTTTCACGACCCGCTGGTGCCGCAGCAGTGGGCGGCGCTGCTCGACGAGCCGGCGCTCGACGACGACGGCGTGCGCCGGGTCGTGCTCGACGAGCTCGCGGCACGACTACCCGCGCTCGCGCGCGGCATCTATTCCCCGGTGCCGATCGCGCGCGGTCTCGACTCCGGCCGAGCGATCGAGAGCCTGCTCGACGAGTTCCGCTACGAGATGATCCACGTCGATCGGGACCAGCGATGGGTGTGGATGGGCCGTCCGGTGGCGGCGCGCATCAAGTCGTTCTTCCTCGAGCACCTCGGCTGGGAGCCCTCGATCGGACGTTGGTTCTTCGAGTACCAGGTCAACCCGGAGTGGTGGGACAAGAGCTACCTCGACGCGGATGTCACTCCGCTGGTGGCGATGACGGTGAGCGAGGAGGCCGAGACCTTGGTGGCCACGCTCAACAGCGGCGAGCGCGACCGGCTCGACCTCGACACGCTGCGGCTCGACCAGCGGGAGCGGCTCTTCTGCAGGAGCCACCGCTTCGGCGACGTGTTGTTCGCCGACGCGGTGCGCTTCTCGATTCTGCGCCACGCCAACGAAGCCTGCGACGCGGTTCTGATCGCCGGGCGCTGGCGCGCGCTGCGCTGGCCCGAGTAGGGCTGCTCGTTACGAAGGGCTGCCCAGGTAGACGCGCGTCACGGCGCGTCCGAGCCAGTCCGGAGCCTGGCGGCCCGCGATGCGACGGCACGCCTCGAAGTACGGCGGCACGTAACGTAGGCGAGCCGGAAGGCGCGGCAGCCAGGCGCGCAGGAGCCGGACCGAACGCTCGTACGCTCGCCGCTCGGCGGCGCCGAAGTCGAGCCCGAATCGCTCGCGCACCGGGTCCGGCAACAACCCGGCGGTGAGCGTGCGCAGCCAGCCGGCAGCCGGTTCGAGGACCGGGTCGGAGGAGGAGAACAGATAGCCGGCGATCTCGCGACCCACCGCGCCCACCGCCAGCTCGTCCGACTCCCACATCCCCCGGTGGTAAGCCAGGAAGGCGGGCCAGTCCGCGGGCAGCTCGTCGCGGTCCAGCCCGAACAGGCCGGCGAAGCGCGTCGTCTCCTGGTAGTAGCGCTCTTTGATCTCCGGCGCGAGTGGACCGAGCAGGGTCTCGTGCATCGCGATCGACGACTCCCACAGCGTGGCGTGGACCCAGAGCAGCGCGCCACGATCGGCCGCGTCGTAAGGATCGCCGCGGCGATGGCGCCCCACGTCCTCGTCGAAGCGGCCGTGGATCTGTTGATGGACACGATGGACCGCGCGCGCCGCGGCGAGCGCCTGATCGAGGCTTCCCCAGACCATCGGAAAGACCTGGCGGAAGGTGCGTTGGAAGCGGCCATAGGGATCGTCGCGCGTCCTCGAATGGTGCGAGATCGCCTGCGCCACTGGCGGATGCGCGATCTGGAGCAGCGCGGCGCGACCCCCGCCGAGGAACATGCAGGCGTGGCGGTTCACGCTCCAGAGAGCGGACTCGGGCCCGAACAGGCCGGCCACCGGGTCCGGTGTCTCGGCAGCCAGCCACGCCAAGCGTGCTTCGAGGTCCACCGCGGTGACGGTCGCCTGCCGCTCCAGAATCACAGGGTCGAGTGTATTCGCGCCTGCGGTAGCATGCCCCTTTCATCCTCCCGGAGGTTCAAAGGATGCGGTTCAGCTTCTGGCCTTCGCCCACGCAGCCCTGGAGCGAGGTGCTGCATCTCGCGCAGCATGTGGAGCGCAAGGGGTTCTACGGCATCTGGTACGCCGATCACTTCATGCCCAACGAGGGCGACGTCTCGACGCCGTGGAACGAGTCGTGGACGGTGATCGCGGCGCTGGCGGCCGCGGTGCCGCGCCTGCGCGTCGGACCCCTGGTGAGCGGCAACACCTACCGGCATCCCGCGGTGCTGGCGAAGATGGCCGCCATGGTCGATCAGATCAGCGGCGGCCGCGTCGTGCTCGGTTTGGGCGCGGGTTGGCAGGAGAACGAGCATCGCGCCTACGGCATCGAGTTCTCGACCGTGGGCGGGCGCCTCGCACGGCTCGACGAAGCCTGTCAGGTGATCAAGGGACTCTTCACGCAGCCGCGCACCACCTTCCAGGGCAAGTACTACCAGCTCACCGACGCGCCGCTCGAGCCCAAGCCGGTGCAGAAGCCGTTGCCGCTCCTGGTCGGCGGCGGCGGCGAGAAGGTGACGCTCCGCATCGCGGCCAAGTACGCCGACGAATGGAACGTGTGGGGAGACCCCGCCACGCTGCGCCACAAGATGGAGATCCTCGATCGCCATTGCGAGTCGCTCGGTCGCGATCCCAAGTCGATCAAACGCTCGGCGCAGTCGTTGCTCTACCTGAGCGACGACGCCGCCTTCCTGGCCAAGGTCAAAGGTCGGCCCGGCTTCTTCCCGATGATGGCCGGCGGCGCGGACGAGATCCGGTCGGTGATCGAGGCCTACGCCGACGCCGGAGTCGACGAGTTGATCATTCCTGACTTCAACCTCGGGCCGCGCCAGCGCAAGCTCGAGGTGCTCGATCGTTTCATCGAAGAAGTGGCGCCGGTCGCGGCGTGAGCCCAGGGAGCATCATGCGCATGACATCGATCCTCCATCGCATCGCCACCGCGCTGGTCGCCTTCTCGCTGCCGGCGCACGCCGGCGGGGCCGACACGGCATCGCACCGGTTCAAGGAGCTGGCGCCCGGCGTCCACTTCGCCGTCGAGGCGGGCCCGGTGTTCCTGCTCTCCAACGCTCTAGTAATCGTCAACGATGCCGACGTGACGGTGGTGGACTCGCACGTCACCCCGGCGGCGGCGCGCGCGCTCATCGCGTCGGTCAAGACCTTGACCCCGAAGCCGATCACCACCGTGATCAACACCCATTACCACTTCGATCACGCCCACGGCAACCAGGCGTTCCCGGACGACGTCACCATCATCGGCCACGAGTTCACCCGCGAGAAGCTCGCCGGCGATCCGCTCCGCGAGCGAACCTATACCTTCTTCTCGAAGCTGTTCGCCGAGAACGCGCAGGCGGTGAAGAAGCAGGCGGCCGAGGCCAAGGACCCCAAGGCCCGCGCGGCGCTGGAGCTGCAGGCGACGGCGCTCGCCAACCACGTTCGTGACGACAAGGAGACCCGCCCCACTCCGCCCACGGTGACGCTGAGCGAGCGGATGACGCTCTACCGCGGCGGGCGCGAGATCGAGATCCTGTTCCTCGGCCGCGGCCACACCGGCGGCGACGTGGTCGTCTTCCTGCCCGAGGAGCGCATCGTCTTCACCGGTGATCTCCTGCTCCAGGGCCCGTCGTACATGGGCGATGCTTACCTCGACGAGTGGGCCGCAACGCTCGACAAGGTCAAAGCGCTCGACGTCGACCTCATCGTTCCCGGCCACGGCGAGCCGTTCAGCGATCGCGCGCACATCGACGCGGTGCAGGCCTACATGCGCGATACCTGGAACCAGGTGGTGGCGCTGCGGGCGAAGGGAGTGCCGGCGCTCGAGGCGGCGCTGCGCATCGACCTGACCAAGCACAAGAGCACCATGGGCCCCTTCGCGTCGCCGCTGCTGCCGTCGGGCATTCTCGCGCCCGGAATCGAGCCCAACTCGGTGCTGCGTATCTACGAGCTGCTCGACCAACGCGAGGCCGCGGGAAAGGGCTCGCAGTAGCGGTGGCGGCGGGCGACGCGAAGAACGCGGCGTTGGTGATCGGCGTGGGACCTCGCCAGGGCCTGGGCGCCGCGGTGGCGCGGCGGCTGGGCGCCGCGGGTCTCC
>DATAFT010000661.1:0-10282 GCA_036257295.1 Thermoanaerobaculia bacterium | reverse complement strand
GAGCCGGTGCGCGGACAGAGCGAGGGGCTCGCGGTGCCACCGACCCACCCGCATCCGTTCCATACGCTCTTCCGCGAGCTCGCCGCGGTGCTGCCGCCGCTGACGCTGTGGACGCTGGCCAAGGCGGGCGCCGGCGCGCGCGGGATCCTGATGAACGTCGTGCTCGGCGCCGTCTGCGCGGCCGGAGCGTGGCTCCTCACCTCGATCCTGGGGTCGGCGCCGCAGTGGATCGCGATGGGCATCGGCCTCTACGCCTTCTTGTCCTGGCTCCAGGGTGTGGCCCTGCGCGACCGCGCCACCTTCTCGATGATCTATCGCTCGAAGGCGATCGTGTATGGCGAGATCGGGTTCGCGTGGCTGGCGTTCGTCGGCTACGGCTTCAACTTCTGGACCCCGCCGTTCTTTCAGCGCGTCCATGGCGTGAGCGTGGCGCAGGTCGGCGTCGTGCTCGGGCTCTCCGGCGCGGTGGCCGGCTTTCTCGGCGTCTCTGGCGGCGGTTTCCTCTCCGATCGCCTCCGGCGCACGCGGGTGCGCGCACGGCTCGAGGTCGGCATGCTGACCGCGCTCGTTTCCGGCCCGCTGGCGCTCTTGCTGGTGCGCTCGGAGAACCTGGTCGCCGCTTACGTCTTCAACTTTATCTTCCAGCTCTTCTCGCCGTTCTGGATCGGCTCGGCCATCGCGCTCGCCAACGAGCTGGTGATGCCGCGCATGCGAGCGACCGCCTCGGCCTACTACATCCTCGCCGTCACCTTCATCGGCCTGGCGCTCGGCCCCTACGTCATGGGTCAGATCAGCGACCGGATGGTGAAGGCGGGGCACTCGAGCGGCGACGCGTTGGCCACCGCCATGCAGTGGGGGCTCCTGCCCTACGCCCTGGCGTTCTTCTTCCTGTGGCTCTCGAGCCGCTACGTCGAGCGCGACGAGACCAGCCGGCTCGATCGAGCGAGAGCACTTGGCGAGCCCGTCTAGCGCGGCGCCCAGGTGCCTGCTCAGCGCTGTTCGCGGCTATGATTCCCGCGTCGCGGGAGGTTTCATGATGAAGCGCGTGCTCCGCTTTTCCCTGCTGGCGTCGACGGCATTGGCCGCCGCTCCGGCGCTGGCCGCGGCGGGTGACGGCGACGTCACGTTCTACCGTGACGTCCTACCCATCCTGCAGGACAACTGTCAGACCTGTCATCGCGCGGTGGGGGCGAACAGCGGCGGTATGGTGGCGCCGATGTCACTGCTCACCTACGACGAGACCCGTCCCTGGGCGAAGTCGATCGCTCGCATGGCCGTGTCACGCGCCATGCCGCCCTGGTTCGCGACCGAAGCGACGCGCGGCAAGTTCCACGACGAGCGGGTGCTCACCGACCAGCAGATCGAGACGCTGACGCGGTGGGCGAGCACCGGGGCCGCCGCGGGCAACGCCGCGGACGCGCCCGCAGCGGCGCGCTTTGCGCAGGACGAGAATGCCGGCTGGTCGTTTCGCCAGCCCGATCTGGTGGTGCCACTGCCCGAGCCCTACGCCGTCGCCGACGACGTCGAGGACCTGAACATCGACTTCACGTCGGTGCTCACCGCCGAGCAGCTTCCGGCCGACGCCTGGATCCAGGGCCTCGAGTTCCGCGTCGGCGGGCGCTCGGTGCATCACATGTGCGCCAGCGCGTTCGCGCCGGGCGAGAAAGAGTCGTTCCAGGTCGGCGAGCTCGGCCGCAATGGCCTCGGCTGCATCGCGCTCGGCTCCGGCCCCACCTTCCTGCCCGAGGGCTTCGCTCAGCTCCTGCAGAAGGGATCGCGCATCAAGTTCTCGATGCACTACCACAAGGAGCCCGGTCCGGGGAGCGGCTTCACCGACCGCTCGGAGCTCGGGTTCTATTTCGCGCGCGGACCGGTCAGCCACCGCGCGGTCTACGATGCGATCGGCAACGTGAGCTTCGAGATCCCACCCGGTAACGATCGCTGGCGCGTCGGCAGTGCGAAGAAGTTCGAGCAGGACAGCTACCTGCTCGCGCTGTGGCCGCACGCTCACCTGCGGGCGGTGGCCGCTCGCTACGAGCTCCACACCCCCGATGGCGCCACCGAGCTGCTACTCGACGTGCCTCGCTACGACCAGGAGTGGCAGGTGGTGTATCGCTATCGGGAGCCCAAGCTGATCCCGGCCGGAAGTCGCATCGAGGTGACCCTGTGGTACGAGAACTCGGTCGAACGGGCGAACGAGCGCAGGTTCGACTCGCGCCAGGCGACCACCTTCGGACCGGCGACCACCGACGAGATGATGATCGGCTTCCTCAACTGGGCGCCCGCCGCCGAGCTCGATCCGGCCGCCGCCGCCGCGCCGGCCGCGATCCCGTCGTCGGGATCCGAGTAGGCGGAGGTCGGGCGTGCGGCGCTACCGTCCGGCCGGCGCCGGAATCTTGATCGGCGCGGCTCTCGCGACGATGGGTGCGGCGCCGTCCGCGCAAGAGCCGTCGTCGCCACCGCCGCCACAGGCACAGGCGTCTCCCCACGCGCCGGCGGGCCAGGGCATCGCCCGCCAGTCCGGCGGAGATGCGACGGCGAACGCGCGACGCTCTGGGCAGTTCTCGCGCTTCCTGGTGATGCGCACCCGCAACCTCGCGACCCTCGAGCTGGGGGAGGCCGAGGTCGCCGCTCACGTCGGCAAGCTGGCGACGTCGAGCGACGACTATCAGGCGCTGGCGGCGCTCGAGCCCGGCGCCGTGCTCGAGCTTCCTGGCGCTGCCGCGTGCAAGCTACGGACCGAGGTCGACTTGCGGTTCGGCGACGCCGTTTTACCGACCGGGAACGTGTCGCCCGACTTCGCCGGCCTCTACAGCTTCTGGCTGCGCGCGCCGGTCGAGGGCAGCGCCGAGTGGCGCCTCGTTCTCAACGACGAGGCCGACGTCTGGGGAACGCAGCGCGATCCCGCTCGAGATCGCGTCGAGGTCCCGCTCGAGCACGAGGTGGTGGCCGACGAAGCGAAGGAGCTCACCGTAGCGCTCACCGCTCAGGGTGTCGACGGCGGCCTTCTCGAGCTGCGCTGGGGCACGTACCGCTGGCGTGCTTCGTTCATCGCGGCGCCGCGCTGACGGCTCGGCCGCGACCGAGCCCGGCCGCGTCGCACCGCGGCCGCAGTTCGCTACTCGAGCTCGATTCGCCCGTCGAGCACCGTGAAGCGCAGGACTCCGCCCTGAAACCAGGGGCCGGGGTTGACGATCCGGCTCCGACCCAGAAGGTCGCTGCCCGCCGACTCGTGGATGTGTCCGCACAGCACGAGATCGGGTTGGTGGCGCAACACGGCGTCGCGGATCGCGGCCGATCCGACGTGTCCGCCGCGGGTGCGATCGCATCGGGTGTCGCGTGGCGGCTGGTGACTGATCAGGACGGTGGGGGCGATCGCGCCCTGCAGCGCGTCTTCCGCGGCCGCGGCGAACTGCGCTTCGGTGCGCTCGTAGGGTGTTCCGCCGAAGGGAAGACCCGCCGACACGCCGGCGAAGGTGACGCCGCCGACCGCGCGCGCCCGGCGGTCGAGGTCGATCTCCTCGGCGCGCAGATAGTCCTCGATCTCGGGAAGATCGGTGTTGCCGCAGACCGCGAGCACGGCGGCGCCGCGCGCGCGGATCTCGTCCACGATCACCCGCGCGACCTCGACGCCACGGAAGTTGGTGAGGTCGCCGCCGAGGAGAACGAGGTCGACGCCGGGTAGATCAGGGAGTCGGAGTGGCGGGCGGCCGGACCAGTGGAGATCGACGAGTCCGACTACACGCAGGCCGCGATCGCGGTCAGTCACCTCAACGAACGGTGAGCTGACCGCGCATCATCTTGCCGTGCAGACGGCAGACGTACTCGTGGACACCGGGCTGGCGAGGCGCGCGGAACTCGACCGTGGCTGTGGCGCCGTTGCCCGGGATGGCGTCGGTCTCGACGTCGAGGCTCGCCACCGTGAGGTCATGGTCGATGCCGGAGTCGCGATTGACCAGCGTGAGGCGGACCTGCTCCTCGCGCGCGACCTCGATCGGCGGATTGGGCTGCGCGCCCTGCGGCAGATAGAACGCCATGTCGCGGGCGACCAGGGTGATGTCGTGGGTCGGCTCGGTGGCGCCCGCCACCATGGCGGCGGCGGTCACCGCGACGGCGACGATCGCCGCCGCGCCGATGGCGATCAACGACCGCAGCGGACGGCGACTGCGCGGCTCGCTGGGTCGATCGGTACGGTCGAGGTCGATGGAGCGGTACATATCGAATTCCTGGTTACTATAACCCAAAAAGAGTGTTCTCGTATTCTCGAAATCGTGAAATCGCAAGGAACGCCTGGATTGCGGCCTCAGACCAGCAGCCCGGTGGCGTACATGACGGCAAAGCCGGCCAGCAGCCCGGCCATGACCGGCCGGCTCACCACCAGGGCCCCGAGCTGGCGCTGTTTGGCCATCTGCCGGCTGATCAGGATCACCACCTGCGCGATGGCGCCGGCGGCGATGGCGAGGAAGACGACCGACCACAGCGGCGAATAGACCAGGCCCCCGAGCCAGGCGCCGGCGATGGTCGGGGCGCCGGCAACCACCCCCAGCAGGATGAACTGCGCGATCGAGGCGCGGCTCTCGACCAGCGGGGCGACGATGGCGAGGCCTTCGGTGGTGTTGTGCAGCGTGAAGCCGACGATGAGGAGCGCTCCCAGCGTGACCTCGCCGAGGCTGTAGGCGGCGCCGATCGCGAGGCCTTCGCCGAAGTTGTGGAGGCCGATGCCGATCGCGATCAGGAGCGCGGTCACCCAGGGGCCGCGATCGGCGCCTTCGCGGCTCTTCAACCAGGCGCCGAACGCCTCGATGCCGAGGAAAGCGAGCAGGGCGACCAGGGTGAACAACACCACGCCCTGGAACGACTCGGCGAGATCGCCCGCGGCCTCGAGCCCGTCGTCGACGGTGTCGACGAAGAGGAAGACGAGCAGGCCGATGGTGAGCGCGAGCACGAAGTCGAGGCCGCGCCGCCCCATGCGCCCGATCGCTGGATACCAGAGTAGTCCGACCGCGATCGGGATCACGCCGACGTAGAGGCCGATCAGCGCGAACCAGGCGAAGAAGCGCCAACTCGGGCGCGGCGTCCTGGTGGCGACCGCGATCTCGTGAATGAACGGAATCCCGTTCGAGGTCAGCACCTTCACCTCGTGGGTCTCGTTCGCCACCCACGGGTAGGGAATCGCGAGTCGGACGCGGTCGAGGTGCTCCAGCGGCCCGGCCGGCTCCTGGGTGAACGTCCAGTACGCCTCGTCGATCTGGACCTGCGCGATGGTGACCGGATCCGGCCCGTCGTTGAGCACCGTGGCCGTGATGCCGTCGTCGTCGAGCTCGACCCGTTCGAAGGCGAGCTCTTCGATCGGGGGCAGGTCGCCGCGCAGCTTGGCCGCCGGGTCGGTGGCCACCACCAGCCACACCAGGCCCGCGATCAGGACAAGCGGCAGCAGAGCGAGGATCCACACGCGCGCGGAGCCTGGCTGGCCCATCCCCGGTTGGGGCGGGGGGGGCTGCCTCATCGAGCCACCGCGTCGAAGAAGCCCATCCAGCCGAGCTCTGCGAACTCGCTCTGATGGGCGTGGAACATGAAGCGCCCGGGGTAGCGGAAGCGCGTCTCCAGGATCGCCCGCTCGCCCTGGCACAGCATCACGGTGTCGGTCGTCTCGCTGGTCTCGACCCGGGTGCCGGTGCGGTAGACGTCGAAGAACATCCCGTGCAGGTGCAGGCTGTTGATGAGGTCGAACTCGGTGACGTTCACCAGGTGGATGCGCACCAGCTCGCCGACCGCCACCTGGATCGGCTCCACCATGTGGTGGAAGCCGACGGTGTTGACTGCGTACACTTCGTTGTCCGCGTCGAAGTTGGTGTCGAACGCGTTCATCACCATCACCATCTCGTCGGCGGGCGGACGGGCCGGCTTGGGATCGACCAGGAAGACGCCGTAGAGACCCTTGTGGATGTGCCGCTTGAGCGGGATGGCGTGGCAGTGGTACAGGTGGAGGCCGAAGGGCTCGGCGTCGAACTCGTAGAGGAACTCGCCGCCGGGCGGCACCTGGTGCTCGGGCAGCGATCCGTCCATTGCCGGTGGGTGCCAGCCGTGGAAGTGCAGCGTGTGCGGATGCGAGCCCTGATTGGTGAAGCGCACCTTGACGCGATCGCCCTCGGTGGCGCGCAGCGTCGGTCCCGGCACGTGGCCGTTGAAGGTCCAGGCCGGGAAGACCAGGCCCGGAGCGATCTCGATCTCGCGGTCGACGGCGAAGATCTCGTACTCGCGCAGGAGCGAGCCGTCCTCGCGGATCGACTCGCGGTAGAAGCGTGCGCGCTCGGTGGCAGGGAGGTGGGAGAAGTTGAAGGATCGCAGGAAGAGGGTCGGGTCGAAGAGCGAGGTATCGACCCGACCGACCGCGCCCATGCCGTGATCGTGGAAGTGCCGGTCGCCTTCCAGGTCCGCTGCACGGCCGCGGCCTCCCAGCGCACCGGCGCCGGCGGCCAGCGAGCCCAGGCCCGCAGCTCGGAGCATCGATCGGCGAGACGTTCGCCATCTCGTGAACAGATTTTGTAGTGGTCTCGATGTCATTTGAGAGCGGCGGGGCAGTACTTTTCGATCAGTCAAAATCATAACTACATCGACTTCTCGCCGTCAAGAGGTAGGTTTCGGGGCGGACTGCCCGCGGCGCCGCCCGGGTCTTCGCATAGGATCGGCCAATCCACAGGAAGGGAGAAGGAATCATGCGCCCGCATCGGAACCTGATCGGGATGACTCTCGTGCTCTGCGTAGCGCTACTCGTGCTCGGTGGCTGCGCCTCGACCAAAGGGGGCGATGGCGGCACGGCGGCGCCGGCGAAGGACTCCGCACCGCCCGCGAAGAAGGCGGACGTCAAGAGCGAGGTAGGGGCCAACGGGCTGCCCACCCCCGCCGCACTACTCGCCCGCTACATCGACGCGATCGGCGGTGAGAGCGCTCTGCGCAAGCATCAGTCCTCGACGCGCAAGGGCAAGATGTCGATCGCAGCGATGGGGATGGAAGGCCAGACCACCATCAAAGCCGCCGCGCCCGACAAGATGGTGATGAACATCGAGACCGGAATGGGCGCCATGAACCAGGGATACAACGGCGTCATCGGCTGGTCAGACAATCCGATGACCGGAGCCCAGTTGCTCGACGGCGATCAGCTCGCCACGATGAAGCTGCAGGCCGACTTCTTCGGACCGCTCAACTACTCCAAGCACTTCACGACCATGGAAACGGTCGAGGAGACCACCTTCAACGGTCAGGCCGCCTACAAGGTCAAGCTGGTCACCACCACTGGCCGTGACACGTTCCAGTACTTCGCCAAGGACGGCGCTCTACTGCTCGGCAGCGAGGGTGTCCAGTCGGGACCGATGGGCGAGTCCGAAGTGAAGACGACGTTCTCGGACTACAAGGACTTCGGCGGCTCCAAGATCCCGGGCAAGGTGACGATCGACGTCGCCGGGATGCAGATCGAGCAGACGACCGAGACCGTGACGTTCGACGACGTCGATGCGGCCGCCTTCGAGCCGCCGGCGGCGGTCGCGGCCTTGAAGAAGTAGTCGAGCTTCGGGAACAGCAGAGACGGTCGGGCCGTTGCGACGTCGGGCTCGCCGGCCGGTGCTCCACCGGCCGGCCGCCGGCGAGAAGGGAACGAAGCATGCGTCGATACGTGATCGAACGAGATATTCCCGACATCGGCAGCGCCGATCGCGACGCGCTGCGCGCCGCCGCTGCGAAATCCAACGCGACGCTCGCGGAGCTCGCGCCCAAGATCCAGTGGGAGCACTCCTACGTCGCCGGCAACAAGACGTTCTGCATCTACCTCGCGGAGAACGAAGCGGTGATTCACGAGCACGCGAAGCGGAGCGGCTTTCCGGCGACGAAGGTGACCGAGGTCAAGCGGATGATCGATCCGACCACGGCGCAAGCAAGCTGAGAGCGAGGCGATCAACCAGCTGGTCCGTCGAGGCAGCGAGCGCGGCCGTAGCGGTCGCGCTCGCGTTGGCGCTCGCCCCCGCGCTCGGCGCCCAGGAGCCGATCGACTGGGACATGGTCAACCGCATCCGCGGCGAGGGACTGGGTCGCTCGCGGGTGATGGAGACGCTCTCCTACCTCACCGACGTGATCGGGCCTCGACTCACCGGTTCGCCGGGTATGCGCCAGGCCGACGAGTGGGCGCGCGATCGGATGGCGGCGTGGGGCCTGGCCAACGCTCGGGTCGAGTCCTGGGGGCGGTTCGGTCGCGGCTGGAGCTTCGACCGCACCACGGTGCATCTGCTGCGGCCGCGCGCCACCCCTCTGCTCGCGCTGCCGAAGGCGTGGACTCCCGCGACCGGCGGCCCGGTGCGCGGGCTCGCCAAGCGCGTGACGCTGTCGGAGGAGGACGACTTCGAGGAGCACCGCGGCAAGCTGCGCGGCATGATCCTCCTCCTCGACGACGAGCACGACGCGCCGAAGCCGGAGCGTCCGGAGTTCCGCCGCTACAGCAGCGAAGAGCTCGAAGAGCTCACCGAGTTCCCGGTGTCGCACGATCGCGAGTCGGCGGACAACCGCAAGAAGGCGATCGAGCGCTACCGATTCGGCAAGGAGCTGCGCAAGTTCCTCGCCGAGGAAGGGGTGCTCGCCACCGTCGAGGTGAGCAGCTGGGGAGCCGGCATCGTGCGCGTCGGCGGCGGCGGTACCCGCGAGCCGGGAGAGGAGACCGGTCCTCCGGGCCTGGTGATGGCAGCGGAGCACTACGACTGGCTGGTCCGGCTGCTCGAGCGCGGCGACGAGGTGGAGCTCGCAATCGAGGTCGACGCCCGCTTCCACGACGACGACCTCGACGGCTACAACACGATCGCCGAGATCCCCGGCGGCGATCGCAAGAACGAGCTGGTGATGGCCGGCGCGCATCTCGATTCCTGGCACGCGGCGGCGGGCGCCAACGACAACGCGGCGGGCTGCGCCGTGGTGATGGAAGCGGCGCGCATTCTCGAGGCGCTCGGGGTGCGGCCGCGACGCACCATCCGCATCGCGTTGTGGAGCGGTGAGGAGCAGGGGCTGTTGGGATCGCGCGCCTACGTGGAGCGCAACTTCGCGGTCCGTCCTCAGCCCACCGACCCCGAGGTGCGCGCGCTGCCCAAGAGTCTGTGGCCGCCGACCTGGCCGCTCGAGCTCCTGCCCGGGCACGCCAAGCTCGCGGCCTACTTCAACGTCGACAACGGCAGCGGCCGCATCCGCGGGATCTACACCCAGGGCAACGTCGCGGTGGGGCCGATCTTCCAGCGTTGGCTGGAGCCGTTCCACGATCTGGGCGCCGATACCGTGACGCACCGCGACACCGGATCGACCGACCACGTCGCGTTCGCGGCGGTCGGCTTACCCGGCTTCCAGTTCGTTCAGGACATGCTCGACTACGGCACGCGGACCCATCACTCGAACCTCGACCACTTCGATCACGCGGTCGAGGACGATCTGAAGCAGGCCTCGGTGGTGCTGGCGTCGTTCGTCTATCACGCGGCAATGCGAGACGCGATGCTGCCCCGTGGGCCCATGCCCCAGCCGCCGCCGGCGGACGAGACCTCGCCGGCGCACGAGGTCTCGACCCCGAGCGGCAGCTCGAGCACCGCGCACTGAGTCAGGGCGTCGAGACCACCGTCATGCGCGATCCGCGATCGCCGAACACTCAGCCGGACGACCCGCGCGACGATTCGCGAAAGTCGCGAGCGAGCTGGGTCGACGGCGAGCGGACCGTGAGCGAGAGCCTGGCTGCGCTCGATGCCTCGCCGCGCGGCGGGCGCGGTGGCGCCGAGCTGATCGTGATCGCCCATCCCGACCCCAAGATGATCGGCAGCCGCTACCGCATACCGCGCACGCCCAGCGTCGTGGTGGGACGCTCCGAAAGCGCGGACCTGCGACTGTCCGGTTCACCCTCGTTGTCGCGCCACCACGCCACCTTCCGCTTCGAGGGCGATGCAGCCACCCTCGAGGACGCCGGGAGCCGCAACGGAACGTTCGTCAACGGCCGCCGAATCGACCGCGCGCTCCTGCTCGAGAGCGGCGATCGCATCCAGCTCGGCGGCGTCCATTGCAAGTTCCTGCATGGTCTCGACGTCGAGGCCGCGTACCATGACGCGCTGCTGGAGCTGGCGACGCGCGATGGACTCACCGGCGCCTACAATCGACGTTTCTTCGAGGAGGAGCTCGAACGGGAGTTCGAGCGCTCGCGCTCGCGCGAGTATCGGCTCGCGGTCGTTCTCCTCGACCTCGACTCCTTCAAACGGGTCAACGACCAGCACGG
>DATAFT010000562.1:0-2713 GCA_036257295.1 Thermoanaerobaculia bacterium | reverse complement strand
CGACGACGAGATGCGGCTGCGCCAGGAGATCGTCCTCGGCCGCGGCGGCGTCCACGTCTTCGACCTGCTCGGCATCGAGCCGGCGCTGGTCCACGTCAACGAGGGCCACGCCGCGTTCGCGCCGCTCGAACGGGTGGCGCGCCTGGTGCGCCAGAGCGGCTTGACGTTCGACGAAGCGAGCGAGGTGGTGCGCGCCACCGCGGTCTTCACCACCCACACCAGCGTCGCCGCCGGGCACGATCGCTTCAGCGAAAGCCTGATGCGCCGCTACTTCTCCGACGTCGAGTCGTGGCTGGGTCTGCCCTGGGAGCGGTTCTTCGAGCTCGGCAGCTCGAGCGACGATCCCGACGGCTTCGCCATGACGCGGCTCGCGGTGCGGCTGTGCGGCCACGTCAACGGTGTGAGCCGCATCCATCGCGACGTCTCGAGGCGGTTGTTGCGCTCGTCCTGGCCGGGCCTCCTGCCCGACGAAGTGCCGATCCATCACGTCACCAACGGCGTCCATCTCGAGAGCTGGACCTCGCCCGAGGTGGCGCGCCTGCTCGACCCGGCCTCGGAGTCCCCGCCCGGCACCGAGCTCGCGGTGCGCGCGGCGGCGCTCGACGGCGCCGCGCTGTGGGAGGCGCGGCGCGGCGCCAAGCGGCGACTGGTCGAGTCGCTTCGTCGCCGCGTCGCGCGCGCCGGCGAAGAGCGCGGCGAGCCGTCGTCGCAAGTGTGGCGCGCGGTCCAGAGCCTGGAAGAGAACGCGCTGTTGATCGGCTTCGCGCGGCGATTCGCCGCCTACAAGCGCGCCGACTTGCTGCTGCGCGATCGACGCCGCCTGCTCGAGGTGCTGTCGCGACCGGACCGGCCGATCCGCCTGCTGTTCGCAGGCAAGGCGCACCCGCGCGACGGCCACGGCCAGGAGATCCTCAAGCTGGTCGCCGCGGCGGCCGGAAGCGAGGAGCTCTCGGGCAAGGTCTTCTTCCTCGACGACTACGACATCGAGCTCGCCCGCATCATGGTGCAGGGCGTCGACCTCTGGCTCAATACACCGATGCGCGGGCAGGAAGCCTCGGGCACCTCCGGTATGAAGGCTGGGATGAACGGCGTCCTCAATCTGTCGGTGCCGGACGGGTGGTGGGCCGAGACCGAAGACGGCGATCACGGTTGGTCGATCACCGGCGGCGCCCTCGCCGCGGATCCGGTGGGCGTCGACAACCTCGACGCCGCCGACGTGCTGCGACTGATCGACCTCGAGATCGCGCCGCTGTTCTTCGACCGTGCCGGCGACGGCGTTCCGTCACGCTGGCTGAAGCGGTCGGTCCGCTCGATGCGTCTGGTCGCGGAACGGTTCAGCGCGCGCCGCATGGTCGAGGAGTACCGCGACTGGGCCTACGTCCCTTCGGCGCGCAGCTGGTTTCTCCTGCGCGAGCATGACTTCGCCGCGGCGCGCAACGCCGTGGGAAGCAAGCGGCGGCTGCGCCGAGGCTGGAAACAGATCCAGGTGCTCGGCGTCGAGCTGCCGGAGACCGGGACGCTCGAGCTCGGCGAACGACTCGAAGCGGTGGTCGACCTCGACCTGGGTGATCTGACGCCGGAGGACGTGCGCGTAGAGCTGGTGGTCGGACGACCGTCGCGCAACGGCCAGCTCGAGGACGCCAGCGTGGTGGCACTGGCTGCCGACAACGGCTCGCCGGCCCGCGGGCCCGGCGCGTCGCGTCGGCGGTTCCGAGCGGAAGCCCGGCTCGAACACGCGGGTCGGTGGGCCTGCGGCGTGCGCCTGCGCCCGAACGAAGGGGACGAGCCGAGCCCGGGGTTGGCCGACCTGGTGTTGTGGGTGTGACCTGCCGCTGAGTCTCACTGCGCTGCTCTCGGTGTGGCTGGTGGGAGCCGCGGCGCTTTCGGCGCAAGCGGATCTGGTGCTGCGTGGCGGCGCCGTCTACACCATGGACGCCGCCCGCACCCGAGCGCAAGCGGTCGCGATCGACGACGGTCGCATCGCGGCGGTCGGCAGCGACGCCGAGGTCGCCTCGTTGATCGGGCCGACGACAGAGCTCGTCGACCTCGCCGGAAGGATGGTGCTGCCGGGCTTTCACGACTCGCACATCCACCCGATCTCGGGCGGAATGCGCGCCTTGTCGTGCTCGCTGGTCGAGGCCCGGACCATCGACGCGATCCTGGCGAAGGTGCGCGACTGTGCCGCGCGGCCGCGAACCGATGCGCAGGGATGGCTGATTGGCGCCGGCTGGGACCTCTCGCTGTTTCCGGCGGCGAACCCTCACCGCTCCATGCTCGACGCAGTCGTCCCCGATCGACCGGTGTTCCTCGAGGGCGCCGACGGCCACTCGGCCTGGGTGAACTCGAGGGCGCTCGCGATCGCCGGCATCGATCGCTCGACGCCGGATCCCCGCAACGGCGTGATCGAGCGCGATCGAGCCAGCGGCGAGCCCAGCGGCACCCTGCGCGAGAGCGCCGCGGCGCTGGTCTCCAGTCGTTTGCCGCCGCCCTCGTCCGAGGACCGGCGCGCCGGGCTGCGGCACGCCTTGCGATCGGCGGCGAGCTTCGGCATCACCGCCATGATCGATCCCGGCGTCGACCAGGACGACTTCGAGACCTACGTGGCAGCCGACACGGCTGGCGAGCTCACCGCACGGGTGCTCGCCTGCGCCAGGCCACTCGGCGTGCGCGCCGGTGTCCATGGCTCCACGACGGCGGAGTCGTCCGCCAGCGA
>DATAFT010000525.1:0-2971 GCA_036257295.1 Thermoanaerobaculia bacterium | reverse complement strand
CTACACCACGTTCGCCACACCCGGCCGCGTGCTCGACACCTACGCCGTGGCGCGGCTCGAGACCCCCGGCGGCCGCGGACTCGCGCGCTCGAGCCGCGACGCGCACCGAGTCGCCGGCGAGGAAGCGGCGTATCTCGTGCGTGATCTGATGCGCACTGCCGTCGAGCGCGGCACCGCCGCGCCCGGCGACATCCGCGGCCTCGACGTCGCCGCCAAGACCGGATCGAGCTCCGATCTGCGCGACGCCTGGTTCGCGGGTCAAGCCGGCTCGGTGGTCGCGGTGGTGTGGGTGGGTCTCACCGACGGCAGCCGACTCGGCCTCACCGGCGGGCAGGGCGCCGGCCCGATGTGGCGGAGCTTCATGACCAAAGCGGTGCCCGCGCGGCCGCCGCTCACGGTCGAGCGGCCGGTGGGGATCCTCGAGCGCTGGGTCGAGACCGACACCGGTCTCATGGTGCGCGAGGGGCGAGAAGGGTCGCGGCCCGAGCTCTACCGCAAGAGCACGCTGCCGGCGCACCGGCGGTGGTGGCGGTTCGACGAGCCGATGCCGGTCATCGAGTGAGCCGGCGCGCGGCGAGGCGCCAGGCGAGCCAGAGCGCGGCGCCGGCTCCCAGCGCGGCGAGGATGGAGTTGCGGCGTTGGGTCAGCCACAGCTCGAGGCTGCGATGTGTGGCCACGTCGCCGAACTCCCCATGCGCGCCGAAGTTGCCGGGCACGGTGTGAAAGAGATTGTCGGGCCGATCGCCCGACGCGGACACCTCCGACTGCTGCGACTCATACCCGGTCTTCCCCAGGTAGCGATCGGCGAGCGCGGGGGCCAGCTTGTCGGCCGCGACCGCGATCAATGTCGGTCCTCCGACCAGGATCTGGCGCCGACGGTGATGAGCCGCCCAGTGGATCGCTCGCGCGGCGACCTCGGGTTGGTAGATCGGCTCCGGCGGCCGCGGCTGGTTCGGCATTCGATTCCGCACCCAGGTGAACTGCGGCGTGTTGACGGCCGGCAGATGGACCTCGGTCACCCGCACCTCGCTGCGGTCGTGGATGCGCTCGCAGCGCAGGGACTCGGTGAACCCGGCGAGGGCGTGTTTCGCGGCACAGTAGGCGGACTGCAGCGGGATGCTCCGCTGCGCCAACGCCGACCCCACCTGCACGATGACGCCTCGATTGCGCGGCAGCATCCGCTCGAGCGCGACCAGCGTGCCGTGCACGGCACCCAGATACGTCACCTCGGTCACGCGCCGGATCTCCTCGGGGCGGAGGTCGCGGATCGGACAGAAGATCGAAGCCATCGCGTTGTTGATCCAGACGTCGATCGGCCCCAGCGTCTGCTCGACGAGCTGGGCGGCGGCGGCGACCTGCTGAGGATCGGCGACGTCGCCGACGCACACGACCGCCCTTCCGCCGAATGCCTCCACCTCTGCGGCCGCCCTCTCGAGTCGTGACCGGTCGCGTGCCAGCAGACCGACCCAGGCGCCGTGCCTGGCGAACTCGCGCGCTGTCGCCCGGCCGACGCCCGCCGAGGCGCCCGTGATGAGAACGACTTCATGGTCCATGGCACTTCCTCTAGGCGACCGATCCGGTCCGCCGGATCGGATCGCCCGATGTGATGGCCAGCAGGGCGCTGACACACTGCCTTCTTCAGCACCCTGCTGCCTGAGGTACGGCGCGGGCTGCAGGCAGGATTGCTATTCCGCCCGCTGCTAACATCGCCGCCCCATGCCGGGCAACTCGTTCGGTCAAGCCTTCCGCGTCACCACCGCGGGCGAGAGCCACGGGCCGGCGTACGTCGTCATCGTCGACGGCTGTCCGCCCGGGCTCGCCCTCTCCGAAGCGGACCTCCAGCCCGACCTCGATCGACGACGTCCCGGGCAGTCGAGCATCACGACGCAGCGCGACGAGGCGGACACCGCCGAGATCCTCTCCGGCGTGTTCGAGGGAAGCACCACCGGCACTCCGATCGCGGTCCTCATCCGCAACAAGGATCAGCGCCCGCGCGACTACGCCGAGATCAAGGACAAGTACCGCCCCGGGCACGCCGATATGACGTTCGACGCCAAGTACGGCGTGCGCGACTATCGCGGTGGCGGCCGCTCGAGCGCCCGCGAGACCTCGGTGCGGGTGGCGGCCGGCGCGATCGCCAAGAAGCTGCTGCGCGAGCGGGCCGGCGTGGCGATCGTGGGCTACGTGAGGAGCATCGGCGAGCTCGAAGCGTCCATCGAAGACCCCGCCGCGGTGCGGCTCGAGCAGGTCGAAGCGTCGCCCGTGCGCTGCCCCGATCCGGTGATGGCGCCGCGGATGATCGAGCTCATCGAGCGTATGCGCGCCGAGAGCGACTCGATCGGCGGCATCGCCGAGATCGTGGCGACCGGCGTGCCGGCGGGATGGGGCGAGCCGGTCTTCGACAAGCTCAAGGCCGATCTCGGCAAAGCGCTGTTCAGCCTGCCTGCCGTGCTCGGCGTCGAGTACGGCGCCGGCTTCGCCGTAGCCGCCATGCGCGGGTCACAGTCGAACGACGCCTTCGTCTCACGCGACGGCCGCATCGAGACCGAGACCAACCGCCATGGCGGCATGCTCGGCGGGATCTCCTCGGGAATGCCGATCGTGCTGCGCTGCGCGATCAAGCCGACCTCGAGCCTCCCGCGCGAGCAACGCACGGTGACGCGATCCGGCGACCCCACCACGATCGCGACCAAGGGCCGTCACGACCCCTGCCTCCTGCCGCGGTTCATCCCGATGGCCGAGGCAATGGTGGCGATCACGCTCGCCGATCACGCGCTGCGCGCTCGCTCCGCGAATGGTGTTTACCATTCGCTCCGCGAGCTATGACTTCGGCGCCGAGGACGGCGCATCCCCAAAACTAGCGATCGCTTCCTCTTCGCTGCGAAAACAGTCGATCACGCGGTCGAGCCGCAGCATGCGGATCAGGTCCCACACCTTGGGCTGACGGGTGGCGATCCTGAGCGCGCCACCC